>NZ_JANLGY010000017.1 GCF_024653915.1 Sulfuricaulis sp.
TTGGATTTAACGCTGGCTCAACAGGCACGAGCCGGCGCGATCCCGTGTGATCGACCTTTCCATCCCAGCCCACGGGCGAAACTCGGGGGGAAAGGTTAGCGGGGATTAAGCCGCTAAGGCGTAGTTGTCGTTGTTGGCAACTATAAGTTTGCAGCTGGATTTACGAGGAGATCTGCACCTCGGCATGCCCCAGAGGTTTCGTGACCCACGTCGAAACCAGGTCACCCCCGAAACATTCACAGTATATCCCATCGCCGACGGGATGTCCTTTGAATGGGGGCAAGTTCCTGTGTATTCAAGTTGCCACGGCACGAACCGGCGGATGACGCTCAGGATTTTGCGTCGTTCGTGCGCGGCGACGTGGCGAGCGTGAGCCGGGCTTCGGTGCCGCCGCCGGGGCGCGCCAGCAGTTCGATGTTCCACCCATTGGCCTGCGCCAGTTGTCGCGCGACGGCGAGTCCCAAACCGCTGCCGCCGGTGGCGGCGCTGCGCGACGGCTCCAGCCGGTGGAACGGCCGGAACACCGCTTCGCGTTCGGACTCCGGAATGCCGGGGCCGCGGTCGAGCACGCGGATCACGTTGGCGTCGCCGGATTGTTCCAGTTCGATGTCCACCGGTTTTCCGCCGCCATAACGCATGGCGTTCTCCACGAGATTCGCCAGGATGCGCCGCAGCGCCATGGCATTCACCGTCATGATACCGCCCGCCGTGGCGTTGAGATGGATCTCGGCACCGCTGCGCCGGGCATCGGCCGCGATATCCTCGAGCAGTGCGCGCAGGTCGGTGTCGGTGCGTTGCCCCGCTTCCAGTCCGTGGCCGAGTTCGAGGAACTGGCCGATCAGGCGATCAATTTCCTCGACGTCGCGGCGCAGGCCGTCCACGAGTTTCGCGTCAACCGCGCGCGGCAGCATTTCCAGCGCCAGCTGCATGCGCGCCAGCGGCGTGCGCAGGTCGTGTGAGATGCCCGACAGCAGCGTGGTGCGGTTGGCCAGCAGTTCGCGCACCTCGCCCACCATGCGGTTGAAGCGGCGCGCGAGTTGCGCCAGTTCCTCCGGGCCCTGCTCCGGCAGGGGCTCGGGGGTCTCGCCCTGGCCGACGCGGGTAGCGGCCTGCGCCAGTTGCGCCAGCGGGCGCGTGAGACGACGCGCCAGGATGAGCGCCGTGATCAGCGTGAGCGCGGCGATGGCCGCCAGCAGCAGCGCGATGGCGGCCGGTGGGCTGGCGCCGATGCGCTCGCGCGCGAAGCCGACACGAACCATTTTTCCACCCGCCGGAATGTCGGCCCAGTACCACGTCGGATCGGCGGTCGTGTGCACCGGCACCGGCCGGTTCAGGCGTTGCGTCAGCGCCGCTTCCAGAATGAAGCGATAGTGTAGATAGCTCGTGGAGGGCGGCAGCGGTTCGCGCGCCGCGCCGATGGTCAGGCCATGATTCGTCTTCAGTTCGTGTTCGAAATCGGTGCGCGTGACCGGCGGCAGCTCGACCCAGGTCCGGGCCGAGAGCACCATGAGCGCGGCGAGGTCGTCGGCGGCGCGTTGCGACAGCGGAAAGGTAATCTGCCAGGCGATGATGCCGAGCGCCAATGCCTGCAACAGTACCAGCGCCACACCGAGCGTGAGTGCGGTACGCCCGAAGAGCGTGCGCGGCTTCACGGCGCCTTGCCCTGTGGCGTGAACAGATAGCCCTCACCACGCACGGTGCGGATGTACACCGGCGCTTCCGGATCCGGCTCGATCTTGCGTCGCAGGCGCGTGACGCGCACGTCAATCGAGCGGTCGAACGGCGAGCGGTCGTAGCCCTTGATGAGCTCGATCAGGGTGTCGCGTGACAGCACGCGGTTGGGATGCTCAAGGAATACGCGCAGTAGGGTGAACTCGGCGCCGGTGACCGGCACCTCGGCACCGTCACACGCGAGCCTGTGCATCGCGGTGTCGAGCCGATAGGGGCCGAAGACGTGGCCGTCACCGGCGACCGCTGTCCCGGCCGCCGCGGCGCCGTGGCGCCGCAGCACCGCGCGGATGCGCGCCAGCAGTTCGCGTGGATTGAACGGCTTGGCGAGATAATCGTCCGCGCCTACTTCCAGGCCCACGATGCGGTCCACGTCCTCGCCGCGCGCCGACAACATGACGATCGGCAGGTCGCCCTGCGCGCGCAGCCGGCGCGCCAGCGCCAGACCGTCCTCGCCCGGCAGCATCAGGTCGAGGATCACGAGGTCGGGGCGCGCGGCGGCGAGCTGGCGATCCATGGCCGTACCGTCGGCCACGGTATCCACCCGGAAGCCCTGCTCCGTCAGGTAACGCCCGAGCAGCTCGCGCAGCGCGGCGTCGTCGTCCACAACCAGAATACGGGTTTTCGTGTCATTCATAGCGGGTTGCCGTCCGTGCGGGCGCGGAAACATTCTGTAACACACGCAGGCGCTCCGGAAATCACCGGGTGTCCAGTATAGCGGACCAGAAGCCGCGACTATACGGCTTCGGGAAGTTTGATCACCATCAACGTAATCAAGGAGCTTATATCATGAAGATGAAAACCCTCACGGTCGCCGCGGCGGCCATGACCCTCGGCATCAATATGTTGGCGCCGGTCAGCGTCAGGGCGGAGCAGGACTTCACCCAGTACAGCAACGAGGAACTGGTGCAGCAACGCAGCCAGGTGCGCGACATGAGCGAAGGCGACCGCGCCCGGTTCCAGGAAGAGATGCAGACGCGCGCGCGCAACATGAGCGCGGAAGATCGCGCGCCGTCGGGTTTTGGCGGCTCCGGGCAGGGGGCGCAGGATGGTCAAATGCGTCAGCGTACGGGCGAGGACAACGATCGCGGTCAGGGCGAGATGAAGCGCGAGCGCACGCGCGCCGAAAGCGGCGACGGTTACGGTCGCGGGTACGAGTCGCGCCAGTCGGCCGGTCGTGGTCAGGGCGGCGGTCAGAGCGCCGGCATGGGCAACGGTCAGGGGCAAGGCAAGGGTCGCGGCCGGCGGTAATGTTTCTCTTCTTCCATACAAGGAGTATCAATATGATGGCAAACGCCGCAATCCTCCCTCCCCTCGCGGGAGGGGGGAACTGATTTTGAGACAGGTTCTAACAAGATACAGGATGGCCCGCATGAGCACAGTCAGATCAGATCGGAGTGAGGCATGAAACGGCTGCACGTGAGTCGCCGCACGCTGGCGCTGGTCGCTGTGCTGGTGCCGATGCTGGCGCTGTTCATCTATGTCGTGTTGCGCTCGGGACCCCTGGCGCCGGTGCCGGTGACCGTGGCCGCGGTCGAGAACCGCTCGATTGCGCCGGCACTGTTCGGCATCGGCACGGTCGAGGCGCGCTATCTCTACAAGATCGGGCCCACCGTCGCCGGGCGCGTCAGGCGCGTGGAAGTGCAGGTGGGCGAGCATGTTCAGGCGGGCCAGTTGCTGGGCGAGATGGATCCGGTGGATCTCGATGAGCGCCTGCAGGCACAGGACGCGACGCTCAAGCGCGCCGAGGCCGCGGCGCAGGCGGCCGCGGCGCAAGTGAGCGAGGCCGCGGCGCGCAAGATCTACGCTGTTTCGCAGGCGCGTCGTTATGAAAAACTTTTGCAGGCGCAATCGGCGAGCGAGGAAACGGTCGAGGCCAAACGGCAGGAACGCCAGCTGGCGCTCGCCGGGTTCACCGCCGCCGAGGCCAACCGCGAGGCTGCACGCCAGGAACTGGCGCGCGCGCGCGCCGAGCGCGACGGGCTGCAACAGCAGCGCGCCAATCTGCGCCTGGTCGCGCCGGTGGCCGGTCTGGTGGCGGCGCGTCACGCCGACCCCGGCACCACCGTGGTCGCCGGCCAGGCGGTGGTGGAGCTGATAGATCCCGCGAGTCTGTGGATCAATGTGCGCTTCGACCAATTGCGCGCCTCCGGCCTGCGCGCCGATCTGTCGGCACGCATCACCCTGCGTTCGCAGGGCGCGCAGGAGCACAACGCGCGCGTGTTGCGCGTTGAGCCGCTGGCCGACGCCGTGACCGAGGAGACCCTGGCCAAGGTAGTGTTCGATTCGATTCCCGATCCGCTGCCGCCCATCGGCGAGTTGGCCGAGGTCACGGTGGCGCTGCCGCCGCTGCCGGCCGCGCCAGCGGTGCCCAATGCCAGCGTGCAGCGGGTGGACGGCCGTCTCGGCGTGTGGCTGGTGGATGACGGCGCGTTGCGTTTCACGCCGATCAAGGTGGGCGCGACCGATCTCGATGGCAAGGTTCAGATTCTCGAAGGACTCAAGATTGGCGAGCGCGTGGTGGTGTACAGCCAGCGTTCGCTGAACAGCCACAGCCGCATCAAGATTGTCGAACAACTGCCGGGAGTGACGCCGTGATCAGCCTCGCCGGGCGCGACATACTGCACGCCTGGGGAAAATTTGTTTTTACCGGTATCGGTCTGGGATTGCTGATCGGCGTGACGCTGACCATGGCCGGCGTGTATCGCGGCATGGTGGACGACGCCAAGGCGCTGCTTGACAACAGCGGCGCCGACCTGTGGGTGGTGCAGCAGGGCACGCTCGGTCCCTATGCCGAATCCTCCAGTATTTACGACGATGCGTATCGCGGCATTCTCGGGATGCCGGGCGTGGCACGCGCCGCCAACGTCACCTATCTGACCATGCAGGTGCGCCGCGGCGACAAAGACGTGCGCGCCATGGTGGTCGGCGTCGTGCCCGGCGGTCCCGGCGAGCCCGGGCAACCCGGCTATCTGGTCGCCGGCCGTCATATCACGCGCAGTCACTACGAGGCCGTGGCCGATCTTGCTTCCGGCTTCAGTCTCGGCGAAAGCATCCGGATCCGCCGCAACCATTACACCGTGGTCGGGCTGACGCGGCGCATGGTGTCCTCCAGCGGTGACCCGATGGTGTTCATTCCGCTCAAGGACGCGCAGGAGGCGCAGTTTCTCAAGGACAACGACGCCATCGTGCAGCAGCGCCGCCGCACCGCGGAGAGTCCGGTGTACAACCGCCCCGGCGTGCCTGGCCTGCTGGACGCGGTGATCGCCGCGCAGGGCGCCAACCCCTTCGTCAATGTCGTGATGGTGCAGATCGAGCCCGGTTATGCCGCGGAGGAAGTGGCGCAGCCGATCCGTCGCTGGAAGCGTTTGCAAGTGTACACACGCGCGCAGATGGAACAGATCCTGGTGGGCAAGCTGATCGCGACCTCGTCGAAACAGATCGGCATGTTCCTGGTGATTCTCGCCATCGTCAGCGCCGCCATCGTGGCGTTCATCATCTACACCCTGACGCTGGGAAAAATCCGCGAGATCGCGGTGCTGAAGCTTATCGGCACGCGCAACCGCACCATCGCGGGCATGATTTTGCAGCAGGCGCTCGGCCTCGGGCTCATCGGTTTCGTGGCGGGCAAGATCGCGGCCACGTTGTGGGCGCCGTTCTTCCCCAAGTATATCCTGCTCGAGCCGGCGGACTCGGCGTACGGCTTCATCGCGGTCATGGCGATCTGCGTCCTGGCGAGCGTGATGGCGATCCGCGCCGCGCTCAAGGTGGACCCGGCGGAGGCGATCGGTGGCTGACACGCACACAAAAGGCATCCGCATCGAGGGATTGCGCAAGCGCTACGGCAGCGGTGACACCGCCGTGGACGCGCTCAAGCAGGTGGACATGCAGGTGGCGCCGGGCGAGGTCGTGGGTCTCATCGGCCCCTCCGGTTCCGGCAAGAGCACGCTGCTCAAGTGCCTCGGAGCCGTGATCGAGCCGACTGCCGGCCGCATGACCCTGGGCGATCATGTGATCTATGACGATGGCTGGAAGATTCCCGACCTGCGCACGCTGCGGCGCGACAAGATTGGTTTCGTGTTCCAGGCGCCGTACCTGATTCCGTTTCTCGATGTCACCGACAACGTGGCGCTGCTGCCGATGCTGGCCGGGCGGCCCAACGACGAGGCGCGCCAACGCGCGCGCGGACTGTTCGAGGCGCTCGACGTAATACATCGCGCCCGCGCCATGCCCTCGCAGCTGTCCGGCGGCGAGCAGCAGCGCGTGTCCATCGCCCGGGCGCTGGTTAACCAGCCGCCGGTGATACTGGCTGACGAACCCACGGCGCCGCTCGACAGCGAACGGGCGCTGGCGGTGATCCGCATACTCAACAAGATGGCGCAGCAGTACGAGACCGCCGTCATCGTCGTGACCCATGACGAAAAAATCATCCCAACCTTCAAGCGCATTTACCATATCCGCGACGGCCGCACCCACGAAGAGGCCGGCGAGGGGAGGGCGTTCGAATGAATTTCGTGGCAACCACATTTCCGGCGTGGCGCCTGTTGCTGATTCTCTATACCGGTCTGCTCGCCGGTTGTGCCGTCGGCCCGGATTTCCAGCGCCCGCCGCCACCGGCGGCCGAGGGCTATACCGCGCAGGAGCAGCCGGCACAGACCGTCACTGCCGAAAATGAACTGGGTACGGCACAGCGTTTCATCGCCGGTGCGGCGCCGGATGCCGCATGGTGGCACGCGTTCGGTTCGCCCGAACTCGATGCGCTGATCGAACGCGCCCTGCAATCGAGCCCGACACTGGAAGCGGCGCAGGCCACGCTGCGGCAGGCACAACATTTATATGAAGCACACGCCGGCGCCACGCAACTGCCGCAAGTGAACGCTACCGCCGGCGCGCAGCGCCAGCAGGTCAATAACATCGCCGCGGGCCAGACCGGGGGCGAGCGCACCTACAGCCTGTATCACGCCGGCGTCGGCGTGAGCTACAACCTCGATCTGTTCGGCGGCAACCGGCGCGCGCTCGAGGCCTTGGCCGCGCGCGCCGAGTACCAGCGCTTCCAGCACGAAGGCGCACGCCTGACGCTGGCGGCCAACGTCGTCACGACCGCCGTCATCCAGGCGCAGCTCGCGGCGCAGATCGAAGCGAGTACGGCCAGCCTCGCGGCGCAGGAGGCGCAGATCGAGATCACGCGCCAGCGCTTCGCGCTGGGCGCAGCCGCGCGCAACGACGTGCTGGCGTTGCAGACTCTGGTGGAGCAGACCCGCGCCGGCATCCCGGCGCTGCAAACCGAGCATGACCGACTCACGCATCTGCTGGCGGTGCTCGCCGGACAGCCGCCGGGCGCGGCCGGCATGCCGGCGTTCACGCTGGCGGATTTCACGCTTCCATCCGAATTGCCGGTGAGCCTGCCGTCGGAACTGGCGCGCCGACGTCCCGACATCCAGGCCGCTGAGGCCTTGTTGCGCGCGGCCAATGCCGAATACGGCACCGCGGTTTCACGGCTGTATCCACAAATCACGCTCAGTGCCGATGCCGCCTCGCAGGCGCTCACCAGCGCCGGCCTGTTTGGCAGCGGCACGCTGGTATGGGGCCTCGCAGGGCAGTTGACGCAGCCGCTGTTTCACGGCGGGCTGCGCGACGAGGCGCGCGCGGCGCAGGCCGGGTTCGACGCTGCCGCCGCGCATTATCGTGAAACCGTATTGCAGGCATTACGCAACGTGGCCGATGTGCTGCGCGCGCTGGACAATGACGCAAGGATTCTGGCAGCGCAGGCGGCCGCCAGCAACGCGGCGCAGGAATCGCTGGCGTTGGTGCAGCAGCAGTACGAGCTGGGCGCGGCCAGCTATCTGCAACTGTTGATCGCGCGCCAACAATTCCAGCAGACGCGCCGCGAACTGATCGCGGCCCAGGCCCGGCGCCTGACGGATACCGCGGCGCTGTACCAGGCCATGGGCGGCGGATGGTTGCCGGCCGAACCGGTCGGCCTGACAGGCAAGGAAGCTTCGCGCTAGTCGCACGCTCTCAGCGCGCGCTGCATCTCGCAATCGGTTTCACGTTCCTTGATGGATGCGCGCTTGTCGTGCGCCTGTTTGCCCTTGGCGAGGCCGTGCTTCCGGTAAAGCCGCGACGGGACGAGTGTGTGCCTGGTCCGACAGTCAGATTATCTGGGGAATGCTCGCTTTTAAGAGCAATGACGCCTGCGGCCAGCACAAATAATTATTCTCGCTCATGATGTCGTTGGAGGTCAGCCATTCACGTTGCGCCTGGTGTACCGACACACGCGGTTGCGGCCGGCCTCCTTCGCTGAATAAAGCGCCTGATCGGCGGCGGCGATGATTCCGTCATCAGTATCCGCGTCCTCCGGAAAGGTCGCCATGCCGATGCTTATCGTGAGGTTCAGTCCCTGTTCTGGTGCCAAGAGGATGGCGGCACCGGCTACGGACGCACGAATACGCTCGGACGTGCTCAGGGCCCCGGCGGCTGTGGTCTCCGGCAGGATAACGGCAAACTCCTCGCCGCCATAGCGGGCGACCCGGTCCACCGGCCGAACCTGTCTCCTGATACGCGAGGCGATAACGCGTATTGCCTCGTCACCCGCCTGGTGTCCGTAGGTATCATTTATAATCTTGAAGTCATCGATATCCAGCATCAATAGCGAGAAGGGATGATTGTAGCGACGCGAACGTTCCATTTCCGCAGTGAGCCATCGGTAGAATCCACGGCGATTGAGCAACTCCGTGAGACTGTCTTGAATGGCAAGCTCCTCGAGTTTTTTCTGGTGTTGTTCGATTTTTTCCGCCATGACGTTGAAGGCGAGCGCCAATTGCCCGATCTCGTCGTCCTTCCGACCCGGCACAGCGCGCGCTGAGAAGTCGCCCCCGGCCAGGCGGGAGGCAGCGCCTCCAAGCGCGCTGATAGACTTCAACATGGGGCGAGCCAACAGCAGACTGGCGATCAATGAGACTATAAACGCTGCTATGAATGAGATCAGGGGAATCAGCACCGTATGCTGTCTGGCAGCATGAGCGTTGGGCAAGGCCTCTTTGATTTCACCGTAGATTATATTGTGCAGCTGGTCGAGCAGGGCCACAGCGCGGTCGATGTGGGCGTCCAGGCGTTTCACGTCATGCATCAGTTCCGGGTTTCCAACCTGAGGCGGTGCGCGCAGGATGTCCTCGGCCAGGCGGCGGGCCTGCCGCCACTCCTGTTGCGCTGCCTTAGCTAGCGTTCGCTCCTGCTCCAGACCAAAGGGCACGGCGAGCATATGGTTGAAATGCAGGTCCATCTCATGACTCAACTGCTCGAAGTGGCTGCGTTCCGCCGGGTCACCGATGAGGAGGTATTTGTTGGGCGGTTTGCTGACCCGGAGCAGGGCAATCCGGACACGCATCACTGGCCCCAGCTCCTCCAGCACCTCCGTCACGGTTTTCTCCAAAGACTCTATCAGACGGGGCAGGACATAGAGTTGTGCCACGGCTATGGCGATCAGAAACGGCAGCAGTACGGCGCAGAGGCCGAGGATGTAGCGCTGGCGCAGAGAGAGTTGTGGTAAACGAGGCATTTTTCATTCCAGCCAGTCAATGGAACTATAGACCAGTATGGAGGCTGGGGAATATTCACTCGTATTGCGTTTTTTGCGTCTTGGCACCTGAAAAATCAGGGGCGCGTTGGTCATGCACGGCTGCATGCAGTGCAGAGTGAGCGGTCGTTCGGGCCTCAGGTTCGCTGAGTGCGGGCGGGGCCGGGAAAGTCCTGCCTTGTTTGGGGAGAATCGGCGCACAGCGCCGAAAGTATCCGGGAGAAAGGCGAGGTTAGCCTGGGGTCGGTGGAATGCGGAGTAACCCGAGAGGCTTAATCAGGGCTTGTCTAATAAACGTAACTAAACTGAAGGGTGGCGATATTGGTTTCAAAGGTTGCATTCTCGACCTCTGTCGTTCCGGTCCTCACCCCTATCATTTGGGCTCCGATGCCACGGTTGTATGAGAAATTGAGTTCCGACCGTTTGTTCAGACGAAACCCCGCTCCAACCGTGACATGGTGCTCAATGATGGGAGCAAGCCCGGGATTATTGCCAAGGTCTTCTTCAACGATTGGTGAAGCGCCATAATTGTACCCGAACATGAATTCCAGGCGATTTGAGAACTTGTAATTGAAGCCCAGTGCGTAGACATCCTGGTCGTCCCATCCAAGGTTGAGCACCACTTTATCGCCGCTGGATTGCTCTATCAAGGCCAGCTTATCACGTACATCACGGTAATAAATCCGTTTAAGGTCGAACTCCATCTGTAATTTCGGCGTGGGGGTGTAGGATATTCCGATCCCGGCGCTGGCGGGATCCTCGAAATCAAGATTATATTGCTGAGGAGTCAAGGCGCATGGGTCGCATCCCGCCACAACATTTTCTTTTGATGTTGTGAACTTGAATTCTTGAGTGCGAGTCTGGGCGTTATAAGTAGCCCCCAATCGTATGGTGGGTGTCAGGTTATAGGTTGCGCCGAGTCCCCACACATAGCCCAAATTAAAGTCAGTGGGGGATTTGAAGACGGGGGCTTGTATGCCGAACA
This sequence comes from Sulfuricaulis sp., assembly GCF_024653915.1. NCBI lineage: Bacteria > Pseudomonadati > Pseudomonadota > Gammaproteobacteria > Acidiferrobacterales > Acidiferrobacteraceae > Sulfuricaulis > Sulfuricaulis sp. The sequence goes on from NZ_JANLGY010000017.1 coordinate 10,290, forward strand.
TGCCCACCGCAATGTGCGTGGTGATTCCAAGCGCCAGGTCATCGTTAATTTTAAAGGCGAAGGATGGACCGATACGAAATGACTGACGCACGGCAACAATGGGCCCGTCGGTGCCGGGGTACTTGCTGAATGTCCCCGCTGGATAGTCCACGCCACCGCCGGATAACGCATAAGCACCCAGCCCGACCGTCACGTTATCGGCGAGGAATACACTTTTAAGGGCAATGGCGCCTGTGGCCAGTACGAACAGGTTATTCTCGCTCGTGACGCCGTTGAGCGTGTTTATCGGATTGAGCACGCTGAGACTCAGATCGAAGCGCAAATCATCCTCGCCCAGGTGCAGGAAGGCCAAGCCTGCCGGATTCGTCAAGCCCGTGGTTGCGTCCTGGGGGGTTGCGATGACAGCGCCGGCCATGGCATTCGAGCGCGCGCTGAAAGCGATCTGCTGATCGCCATTGTTGGCCCATGACGGGCTGGCAGAAATGAGTGCTGCGGTGCACGTGAGGAACAAGGACCATCGCGTAATAAATCGGGCAGCAACGCCGCCTTCAATGCGAGGTAACTCCGTGATTGCCGACGCTGAGCACATTTCAGGTGCAGTGGGACGACATGATCTGGCCATGTTTGTAATTTATTAATTAATAATGATGAATATTTATTGCCAGCCACGGTTCCAGCTGAACAGTAACGGACCGTGGTTCATTCGTTTGTTATACAGACTTGAACGATCCGGAATCAGAAAAGTTCCTGCTGATTGCAGCGGGGCCTTCGCCAGGATTCGCGACGTGCCATGGGAGGCGAAGCGATGGTGAGTGGTTCGTGGCAGGTGTGGCTGGCTGGCGTGCGTTGGCGCGCCGCGGGTGCGATCCGGCGCGGGGGCGGCTGAGGCTGGTGCAGGCGGGGTCAGAGGCGCAACCTCGCACCGCGCACCGAAGAGGCGTGAAGATGGGCCGGGATGCCTTGTTGCGCCGGAAGTTTTCTTACTACCGAATCCAGCTACAAACCTGATCTGTCTCCGGCACCTCCCGGACGTGCCATGGTAGCCATCAGTCCCAAAAGACCGGAGCCAAAGAGCCACGCGGCGGTGGGCAAGGGAACGGCCGCTGTCGCAGGCAGCATGCCATCGGATTTTCTGTCTTTGAATTCAATTAATGCGCGGGCATCGGGTTTGCCATCCTGATTCAAGTCCCAGCTCAGGCGTAAATCCTGAAAATAAGCCTGCGTGGTTCCGGGATTCCGGGATTTGGAAGGATTGATGGGCGCGAAATAATGCTGCCGTGCAGGGTTGGCGTTGTCGGATAGCCGATAAACAGAGTCATCGTATGTGCCGAATAATCCATCTGCGCCTCTGTATCGAAGCGTGAAATCAATAATGTCTCCGCCGGAGAACGTGTAAGTACCGCCGACGCGCGATTTGCCGGTGACAGGGACATACTGGCCTGCCTCTGTAAAACCAAAATCAAACGCTGCACGGCTCGGTAAATCCAGCCGGACTCTGATGGTGACGCTCGAATTACGGTCGGCGCCATCAACCATCAGGACCCCGGACGGGGTATTGATGAACAACCCGGATGTCGTTGACACCGAGCAGGCCGATGCCGGCGTGAGCGGGAACACGCAGATCGCCGCGCCGATAACAACCATTGTTCTTTGCAACTTTTGTTTGTGGCACATAGGCGGCCTCATTTGTTCCAATGTTCATGCTGAACAGGTAAATTGCGCATGGCATGATGAACGCTCCGCGAACAAAATATTAACGATGGCAATCCTGGTCCCGGTCGCTGTCCTGTTGCTGATCGTCATGGCAGTGTTTGCATTTCATCTGCTCATTCATGTCGGCTTGGGCGCCCCGCGGATTCGCGAGCAGGGCATGCCGGATCAGCGTGGGCTGGCGTACCGCGAAGTCGCTATCCTGACCGAAAATGACAAGCGCCTGTTTGCCTGGTTCATTCCGGCGCCGAATGACGTTCCCGCGCCGGCCGTAGCGGTGCTGCACGGTTGGGGCGCCAATGCCGAAATGATGCTTCCGCTGGCCGCCCCGCTGCACAGTTCCGGTTATGCCGTCCTTCTGTTCGATGCGCGCAATCACGGGAGGAGCGAGGCTGACAGCTTTTCCTCGTTGCCGCGTTTTGCCGAGGATCTGGAGCACGCTCTCGACTGGCTGGTGCAGCAGCCCGGGGTGGATGCCACCAGAGTGGCCGCCGTGGGCCATTCAGTGGGGGCCGGGGCGGCCCTCCTGGTTGCCTCGCGCCGGCGCAATCTGGCAGCCGTGGTCAGCATCGCTGCCTTTGCTCACCCGGAAAGCATGATGCGGAGATTCCTGGCATCCCGTCACGTCCCTTACTTTCCATTCGGCTGGTATGTGTTGCGCTACGTCCAGCGCGTTATCGGATACCGCTTCGATGATATTGCGCCATGCAACATCATCCGGCAGATCCTTTGCCCGGTATTGCTTGTGCATGGCGCCAACGACTCCACCGTGCCGGCAACGGACGCAGAATTTATCCATGCCCGCCGTTCCGGCGACCATGTGCGTCTCCTGCTGTTGGCCGGCAGACACGATTCGTACGATGAGCTGGAATGCAATGCGGGAAAGCTGACGGAATTCCTCGATCAGGCGACTCGGCGGAAATGAGATGTTCAGTCCGAATCACCGGGCTTGTCTCTTGCAATCCGGCATTGAGCGCGCATCAGCGCGCTGAGTCGCGGGTCTGTTGAGGCATGGATTTTTTCTGATGAGAAATACGCCCAGCCAGGCCAGAAACATCAGCAGCAACCACCAGTCGCCCGCCTGCCTGAAATTGCCATTTCCAGAACTGATGCTGCAACCAAACCGGCCCGACTCTCTATGGTCAAAATCCGGATCTCCGGCAACGTTGTTGCCTACCGCGATGGGGTCGGTGATTGAACCGTTGGCCACGCCATCCAGATCGGTCGCGGGGTTGCCGTCTGTCAGGGTAATATCCACCGTCCTGGCCCCCACCTTCGTCCACGCAGACGTTGGCAGCAGTGCATATGCCCCGGCGCTGCCCACTTTATAGATCACCAGTTTGTCGGCTTCGGGTAAATCGGATGAGAACGCCATCCTGACCGTCACGCTCCCGCCGACGGCGGAGGTAGTAACGTAGCTGACAGTTCCATATGGAAAGGCGACGCGTACGGGGCCACCGGTTGCCGCGCCCGCGCTGACCTGCGTGAGAGACTGGCCTGTTGCCGTGATGGTTACCGTCTGCCCGTTCGAGACCGCCAACCCCTTGGCGACGCTGGCGTCGGAGGCGGCGCTTCCAGGCTCGATGGCATTGATCACACCGTCACCATCGCTGTCCGTCGGATTGTTGACATCAGCGCCAACTTCAATGACATCCGATGTGCCGTCGTCGTCCGTATCGCCATCGAGGCCTGTCGGATCCAGACCCAGGGAGGTGGCTACTGCATCGGAAATGCCGTCCCCATTGCTGTCCGCGCCTGCCAGGACCGCCGTCCCGTTCATGACCGGGGAGACGGTGAGCGGCAATACACCCACAATGTCTGTCCCGGAGATGCCGTTATTATCGCCGTCTAGCGTGGTAACAGTCAGCGTGTATAGTGTTTTTGTAATTTCCCACTTGATCGTCGTGGTTGTAGTCGGATTCGCGCCAATCGTGAGGGCATAAGTACCGGTATAGGTACCATCGCCATTATCGGTAAGTGTGAACGCCCCGCCAAACGAGTAGGAAAATCCCACGCTCAACATACCGGTTGTCGGACTGACAGGCGCCATACTGAATGTCCCGGCATCGAAATCGAAACTCCATGCATTATTTGGGTTCGTCGTGCTTGTGCCGAGAGTTACTCCGTTGGTTCCGTTAAGTATCGTAAGCGAATGAGTGCCCGAGTACTGGCCGGTAAGTCCGGCGGTGCCTGCCTGGGCCATGGTGTTGAAGACAAGCATGATAATTGCCAGGAAAACCGGAAGTTTTTTCATTTTACGTACCTTAAAAGAATCTTGTACGGGAAATTCGCAGGGAGCAGGGGGAGAAGCAGGCCTGGTGCGGTGAGTTTCACACAACGACCTGCAGATGTGCTCCATACAGACAGCACATCCGCAGGCAATTGCGGATCACATCACTCTGTTTGCTGATTACGACGTCTTGCGACGGCGCGCAACTCCTGCCAGACCGAGCAGGCCCGAGCCAAGCAGCCATGCCGCGGCCGGAATTGGAACCGCCGATACCGACCCCGATGCCGTGCCATCCATAACCGGCGAGATAGTGCCGAAAATGTTGGTAAAGCTGGTGCCGTTGATACCGTTAGGTTCGGTGTCCAGGGTGACCAGGGTGACGGTGGTTCCGACCAGCGTGACGTCCCAGGTGGTGGTGGTGGCGACTGCCGGCGCGGGACCGAAACCAAAGGAATAGGAGCCGGTGTAGGTGCCGTTGCCATTGTCGACCAGTGCGCCGCTTATGGGTGTGTAGCTAAAACCAGTGGTTAACATGCCACCGGCCGCACTAAAGGAGCCGCTGCCACCGCTGAAAGTGAAGCTCCAGGCATTGCTCGGGTTGGTCGTGCTTGTTCCGAGTACGACTCCAGGCGGAGCTGTTGCCGCATTAAGCAAAGTCAGCGAATACGTGCCTGAAGCGGTGCCGGTGATACCGACCGTACCCGCCTGGGCAACGCCGGCGCTTCCAACGACTGCGCATGCAAGTAATGCAGATAAAGTTGTTTTCGTCTTTGTTTTCATCTTGAAAGCCTCCATCACAATGTTTAGTGTAAGTAAATTAAAGTTGGTTATTCAGGGTTTACGCCAGTTGGCGTAAGCGATCCTTGCCTGAAATGCTCCATAACATCAGCGACGGAAATTGCGACATAAAAATAATGACGCAGATGGCTTATCTTGCCCGCGAGTTCGAGGTGAGGACCAGCGCTCATAACGTACTGACTGACCTGACCCGGCCGTTCGTGTTTAGTTAAACGATTCCGAAACTGGAAAGTTCCGGATGGGAATGGGCCCCCACATGGGCGTTTCCTCCGGAAAACACCATATAAAAACAGCTATGCCATTAATTTACTTGACGAAAGAAATGCACACCTAGGGCGATCATTATTCGAATGCGGTGGCTTGATGCGGCGCATCGTGCGGTGACGACTGGCTTGGTGCGGTCGGAGCATGGCCACTTCTGTAAGACGTAATGGGCAGCGCGGTGATCTTCCGTGTAAATTTTCATATTTAGCGACCGGAAACGGGAACTTTCCCCTCGTCGTTTCGTTAAAATCCTGAGCAGAATCAAGGAGCGGACAACTGCGTGACTTGGCGGTTATACTTGCTGGCGTGAATACAATTTGCTTGTTGCCGAATCGCATGAGATCCGGCTCGATTCACGCGCCGGGCTGGGCCAGACTTGATGCTGTGATATTGATGCAACAATTGACTGACCCGGAATGTGTTTCTCTTTGTCAAAAAGGGAAACCCGATGCTTTTGACGAACTGGTTCGACGTTATCAAGATCGTCTCTACCGTTTCATCCTGCGCATGGTCGGTTCGCGCGAAGAGGCCCTGGAGCTGACCCAGGATACCCTGTTGAAGGCTTTCCAGGGGCTTTCACAGTGGCGGCCGGAGGCGCTGTTTCGCACCTGGCTGTTCCAGATCGCCAGCAATACCGCTATCGACAGTCTGCGGCAGCGCAAGCGAATGAATAATATTTCCATCGATGAACAGCACGATTTGGCTGATCATTGTGCCGGGCCGGAACGCCTACTATACATAAGCGAGCAATGCCAAAACTTGGAACAGGCGCTTGACAAGTTACCGCACGATTTCTGCCAGGTACTTTTGCTTCGCGAATTCGAAGAGATGTCCTACAGTGAAATTGCGGAAACTTTGAACATCAACGTGGGAACGGTTAAATCGCGTTTGGCACGAGGGCGCACGATGTTGTTGGCGCTGTGCCGGCGTGACGAGGAAAAAGAGTAATGCAAAGACGGATGAACAGCGAGGTAAAGACCATGGAAGGCAACACCATGAAACAGAGTTGTGCCCACCTTGTCGATCTGTCCCCGTATATGGACGGCGAGTTATCCACATTGGCGCGCGATCAGATCAAGGCGCATCTGTCGGATTGCGCTGAATGTAACGAACGCCTGGGCCAGTTGATCGCGCTGCGGCGGGATGTAGCCGAACTCGGAAACGTGACCGTTGGTTTCGATCTCGCGCCCCGCCTGCGTTACCGCCTGAGGGTATCGTCACAAGTGCCGGCTCCATGGTCAGTCAAACCATGGCGCTGGTTGCCGCTGTCATTGGCCGCCACCATCTCGACAGTTGCCTTCGGGGTCTTTCTCGGCAGCGCGCTGACGCATGCAAGCGATGGCGTGGCCGGCACCTCGACGTCCGCCATGTCGTTGTTTGACCCTATCCCGCCCGGAGGCATCTGTCTCAGTGTTCGGCCGTGTCGATTGCATGGAAAAAGTTGAATGAAACGTTACTGGCTGTATGTGCTGCTCACCCTGTCCATTTTGCTAAATGTGGGCGTCCTGGGAGCAGTGGGTTACAACGTATTAAAACATGACGCCCCCCACCTTGAGGACTACCTGAAGCTCACGGAACCCCAGCGCCGACAGTGGCATGAGATGGAGCGGGGTTTCATGTCCGAGCTCAATGCGACGTGGATTGACATCCGCACCCACCGCGAGCGCATGATCCGTCTTATCTTTTCGTTTCCGCCGCAGCCGGATGTGGCGGCCATCGAAGCAGAACGCGCAGCTATTTCCCGGTTGCAGGAAAGCCAGCAGCGCCGGTTGATTGACCAGCTGATGGCAGAACGCGGCATACTCGACCCCTCGCAGCGTAAGGCGTTGACCGAATTGCTCATCAGCCAGGAGCCGGCCATCACGATGGAAGAGCGGTTACACGGCAAGTAAAAACAAGAAGTAAAAGGACAACACAGTTCCCCGTCCTTACCTGAAACATCTCCGCGGCTGACACAGGCTGTCGCGCCAGCAGAGATGCTGCCAAATTGGATTACGCGCCCCTCCATCCGGGAACATTATTCACGGCCTGACGTTTAAGAAAAACTATCGGAAATTAACGCATCTGACGATCACCGGCTGAATGCCTGTCGGATTATCCTATCAAACACAAAACGACAAGGGGCGAAGAATGCGGCTGACAAAAAGATTGATTGCCGTGGCGTGCCTGATGGCAGCCACTCCTGCATCAGTATCCGCTAATAATGGCGACCAGATGGTTGGCTATAGCGGCCTGTCCAACGCCATGGGTGGCGCCGTGGTGGCAACACCGCAGGATGTTTCAACCGTCCTCAGCAACCCCGCCGGCCTTGCATTTCTGCATATGGGTGATGAGCACACGCGGTTCGATATGAACCTCGCGGTGCTGAATCCGAACCGCATCATGAATGGCATTGAGAGCGACAGCAGCGCCTTCGTGATGGCGAGCGGCGGTTTCGCGTTCCAGAGTGAATCATACGGCGATCGGGTGACGATCGGTGTCGGGGCCTATCCGATCTCGGGAGGCGGTGTTGACTTTCCCGTCGGTTCGCTGAAATTGGGTAGCGGAACTTATTCGGTTGTGGCCAGCCGCATGTCACTGCGTATCGGTCCGGGATTTTCCTACAAGGTTAATCCCGATCTTGCGATTGGCGCGAACCTGAACCTGGCTGTGAACCAGATGTCGGTCAAGACCTTTAATGCGATGACCTCAACATCAACGACGTATCCCCAGGACGTTGCTTATGGCTATTCCTACGTTCTGGGCACGGTGTACCAGCTCAGCAACAAGTTGCGGCTGGGCGCCGCCTATACCAGCCGCTCGCACATCGAGGATCTCGAATGGAACATGGACAATGGCAAGTGGAATCTGTCATTCCAGGATCCTCAGACGGCGGCGGTCGGGCTCTCCTTTCAGCCCAATGACAGATTGCAGCTTGAGGCGGACGTGAAATGGATTGATTTCAGCGGTGTCCGCACATCGGCCACGCTCATCGGACCGACATCCAGCCAGGTTCTGGCGTATGGCTGGGAAGATCAGACAGTGTATGCGCTCGGCATGAAATACCGTTCCAACGACTCCGTCACCCTCATGGCCGGCTACAACTATGGCAAATCGCCGCTCGACGCAAGCGATGTCAACAATAACGTTGGCGTCACCGCCATCGTGGAACACCACCTATCGGCGGGAGTCAGCGTGCGCGCCAGCAAGTATTCGACGCTCAACTTCTCGGTCATTCACGGTTTCGAGAATGAACTGACGGCAACGTCGAATCTGCCGGGGCAGACAACGCCCACAAATGTTAGTTTCGAGACGAATTTGCTGACATTACAGTTCACCTATCAGCATTAGATGGAGACACAGTTACTCGCTGTCACACGTGATCCAAATCACAACCAACCTATGGAGCAAGTGTAATGACAAATATTAAACATGGTTCTTCCCTGCCGGGCAGAAAATGGGTTCATGCCCTTGTATTGGGCGCAGTCGTGACCCTTGGCGCCACGGCTTGTGTAATGCCGAAGATTGACACGGCGATTCCGGATACCGGCTGGAACACGAGCCACGAAGACGCCCTGAGTCCGCACACGCAACTGGCGCTCGGTGTAATGCAGGCAATGAAGGATGACGCTAACGCGGTTCCGATGGATGCGCGCCCGGCGCTTGCCCGCCAGTGGCAGAAGCTGGCCGATTTAATCGGCGCCAAGGCATTGCCCGCTGAAATCAATAGTGCCCGGCGCGAAGTCGAGCACGCCCTGAACCGGGAATTGCTCGACAAGATCAAGGCGGGCCGGGCCAACAAGGCAGACCTGATGTCATTTATGATGGGCAGTGGCATGAAGATCCCAAAGGGCGGTATTGGCAGCATGAATCCTGATCATGTGGCCGCCGTCAAGGTGGTGGAATCGCTTCAGAGTGGTGGCGTGGCAAAGGCAGAATACGAAGTGAAGCAGGTTCCCCCTGACCAGGCGCTGTCGCCCATGGAGAGCCTGACACTCGGCACCGTCATCCTGCTGGACAAAGACCGTGACTCCTTCGAAATGTCGCAGGTGTTCAAACTGGCGCTTTACTTTCGTCCGCTGCGCCGGCTGTACGACCCCAGTCCTGATCTGGTCAAAATCAACGATCCGCGCATCGAAACTGTCTACATGGATCGCATCTGGCGCGTACTGAAACCGGAACAGATCAAGCATATTCGCGAGATAAACGCGACCCGCAAGGACATGGATGATTATCTGGCGAAGCACGCCGGGCTCCATGGCGTTGATCCGCGCAAGACCCCGACATTCGCGCTGCTCGAATATGCCGTCAACGACTTTCATGAGCAGATTGCACCACCGAACACGATCGCCGCCAAGGACAAGCCCGAGTTCTTCATTCCAGCAAGTCTTAAGGCGCTCAGCGGCAAGAACCCTGGCGATGGCCAAAAGATTTTTGAAGGCGTGTGTGCCTCGTGCCATGGTGTTGACGGACAAGGACGGTTCCCGCCGATTACATTGCAATCCTACCTTGTGCTGCACAGCGATCACGAGCACTTCGAAATCATCAAGGCTGGTCCGCCGCAGAAACCGGGTGCACCGGTTGTGATGCCTACCTTCGCCAATCAGCTTACCGCTGACCAGATATGGGCGATTACGAAGTATCTCCGTTCCTGGGAGAAAAAGTGGAGCAATGGTAGCGCCACGCTGCGCGGCAAGGCCGATGCCATAAAGGCTGGCGTGAAGTTCTATAGCGCGGGCGAAGTGCATGAAATGTGGAAATCGAAGAACAAGAACGTTCTGCTCCTCGACCTCCAGAGTGACATTGCCTTCCGTATCATGGGCCACATCCCAGGCGCGTTGCATATCCCCGTCGAGGAATTCGCTGGCAAAATGAATGGCTTGCCGAAAGACAAGGAGCTCATCGTGATCGACATGTTCGGATCCGAAGGTTTCCCCCCGGCAAGACAACTGCTCGAGCGGGGATACAAGGTCTCGTACATGGATAACGGAATGCAAGAATGGAATATCCAGCGTAACTATCCCGTGACACACAAGTACGTGGCACCACAGTGACACACGGACAGCAAACTGTGCGGCGCATGCTTCGAACGTAAAGGTGTGGCGGGTCGGTTGGTGAACTAGTCTACAGAAGCCACCGACCCGCATCTTTTTTCATCAAGGTCAGCCACTTGTACCTATTTATTTACAAGGAGAAAAAATCATGAAACTGAACAGACTTGTTGCCACGGCAATCCTGGTTGGGGCGTCAACGATGAGTCTTCCAGTTGTCGCGGGAGATGCCCCTCCGGTAGATGACGTAAAAGCGGTCGCTGGAAACTACGCCAAGCAACTTAAGTCGGCGCTACTCGAAGCCATGACCAAAGAGGGTCCGGAGAAGGCAATGAGCGTCTGTTCCGAGAAAGCGGTACAGATCGGCAACGAGACAGCGCGCCAGACTGGCTGGTCCTTGCGGCGCGTCACGACTAAGGCGCGCAATCCGCTGAACATGCCGGATGCCTACGAGACCGCCGTGCTTGGTGACTTCGAGAAGATTCTCGCGAGCGGTAAGGAAGACGCCGCGCGTTACGAGGTTGTTACCGAAAGCGGCGTCCGTTATGCGCGATTCACGAAGGCGCTGAAGATCGAACCGTTGTGCTTAACGTGTCACGGCGTCAATGAAGCGGTGGCGCCGGGTGTGCGTGATCGCCTAGCCAAATTGTATCCACACGACCGGGCTCGTGGCTACCAGCTAAACGAACTGCGCGGTGCGCTTTCCATCAAGATCAGGCTCGATTAGGAGATAGTCCGTGATAAACAGAAAGAAGCTTCACAAGTATGCCGGACGTTATTTGCTGGTGGCGTTTCTCGCCGCTGGCTTTATGGCTCCCGCACACGCGGAACAACCGAAACCCGTCTCTTCAAAGCTTACACCGCGGCTCAAACAGCTCCTGAGCGAGGAGATGCAGATGATCAAGCAGGCCATGAAACAGATCCTGGACGGTTTGATTGTCGGCGATCATCCGCTTGTTGCCACAAACGCCGAGCAGATTTATTCGAGTTACATTCTCGCGCGTGAGTTGACGCCGAAGGACAAGGCGGACCTGATGAAGGCGCCACCGGAATTTCTGCAACTCGACGGGGAGTTTCACGAGATCGCCAAAAAGCTTGCGCAGGCCGGGAAACAGAAGGACTACGAACTGCAGCGTTTTTATTATGGACGGCTTGTTGATTCCTGCCAGGGTTGCCACAGTCGCTATGTGACCGACAAGTTCCCGGCGTTCTCGGGAGCTCAACCAGGGGGCCACACGCACTGAAAGCGACACCTTAATGGTTAATTCAGTAGGCAGCGGCGTCACAAGGCGGCCGCGTGATTTCAGATACTTTGACGAGGCATGTATGGCAGATATGGAAAAAAATTCCTGGATTCCAGGCTTATTTCTGGCGATGACGTGGCTGTATGCCCCGGGGGCATTGGCGGCGGATGATCATGCCGCGCATAGTCACGAATCGCATGCTGCGCATGGTGAACCACAGGCGCTCTCGCTCAACAACGGCAAGAAATGGATCACCGATGAGCCGCTGCGCCGAGGCATGGGCAATATCCGCGATGCCATAGAGCGCCATCGTCATGTGACACATGCTGGCAAGCCGACAGCGGCGCAGTACACAACGCTTGCCAAGAACATCCATGCCGAAGCTGGTTATATTTTCCAGAACTGCAAGCTTGACAAGAAGGCCGATGAAGCGCTGCACGTTATTCTCGCGGATGTTCTCAGCAGTGCTGCCGCGATTGAGGGCAGGCAAAAGGGCGTGAGCCGTGAGCGGGGCGTGGCCAGAGTTGCTGGCGCGCTTGATCGTTATGGCCGTTCCTTCGATCATTCCGGTTGGGAACCGGCCAACAAGTAGCGAGCGCCCGGTAACTCGTATGAGGAGGAATTATCCCATGCCCGCACAGCGGCCGAGCAAGGCTGCGGTTGTATGTTGTGTCGGAGTCGCTGCGGTGTTGGTGTTAGCGGTGTTGGTGTTAGAGGTGTCGCAGGCCGCGCACCCCTTGATCACGGAGGATACTGGCACTCAAGGCCACAGTAATCTCCAGTTTGAGCTTACCGCTGAACGCAGCGATGACACGGCCGATGGCACCAATAAACAGGCAGTGCAGTCAAACGCGGTACTTGCCTATGGTGCGCGTGACAATCTCGATCTGCTCTTCACGCTGCCGCACAAGCGCGAGCGCAGTGAGACAGATGGCAGTATCGACGTGGTCAGCGGGTGGGGCGACGCCGGGCTCGACCTCAAGTGGCGTTTCTATGAACGCGGTAGCTTGAGTTTTGCACTCAAGCCGGGCGTTACCTTGCCGACTGGTGACGAGGCCCGTGGCCTCGGCACTGGCCGCGCGGCTTACAGTCTGTTCCTTGTCACTTCGTTCGATCTGTCGCCATGGGCCTTCCATATTCAGCTCGGCCATTACGAAAACCGCAACGTTAATGACGAGCAGGTCGATCTGCAACACTTTTCGCTTGCCGCCACGCGTGAGTATGGACAGCTGAAGGTGGTAGCCGATCTAGGGACCATTACCAATACCGACAAGACTTCGAATAACAATCCGGCATTTTCCATTGTTGGTTTGATTTATGCCGTGAACAAGTCACTAGAACTCGATATCGGCTATATGAAGGGCGTTAGTTATACGGAAGCAGACCATAGTCTGATGGGCGGGGCAACGTTCAGATTCTGATCTATCGCGGCGCGCAGAACGATAACACGGGAGCTGATCTAGACCCACGCGAACAGAGACGGACATGTCAGGAAGATACAAAGAACACCTCTGGGCATGTGTCGTCGCGTTGGCGCTGGTTGTGGTCACATCGGTGCGTGCCGCCGAACGGGTGGCGAACAGCAAAACTGCCGATTCTCTTCAACAGATGATGATGAGCTATAAGCCGGAGCTTAAACAGAAGGTTATGCAGCTATCGCCTGAAATGCGCGCGACCATCAAGAAGTTGCATGATAGCCATACGCGTAAAAGCCAGCAGCTCACGTTGCGCCAAATCATGCACGAGATCCTGTCAGACTACCAGAGTATTGCCGCTGGCATCGCCACCGACAATGCCGAGCAGGCGGCCGACAGCGCGCGACGCTTGGCCAATCACCGCATTCCCAAGGGCGGTTTATTCCCGTACTTCCCGCTCGACATGGTCAACGACGCCGACATGAGTGTGTTGCCGATCATGAACAACGCGGTCGAGGGCAGCGCACTCAAACTTGCGACGGCGGCCGAGAAGGGTGACATGGCCACGGCGGCGGCGCGTCTGAGCGACATCATGACTGGTTGCGTCGCCTGTCACCAGAAGTTCCGCAGCAGTCCGCCCGGCGCGACCACGTTGTTGCTTTATACATCCCGAAAATAGACACATAAACGAAGGAGTGCCGTATGAATATAGATAGAATTGTCCACCTGATGGCCGGCACGATGGTCATGGCCGGCGTAGCCCTTGCCCACTACGTCCATCCGAACTGGATCTGGTTGAGTTTTATAATGGGCCTTAGTCTGGCACAGAGCGGGGTCACCGGATTCTGCCCGGCGTCATTTCTCCTGAAAAAAGCTGGCGTGAAAGACAACAGCTGCTGCTGATTAAGCTGAACGGTTCTCCTCCTGTTGACTGGCGGCGGATTTCGTCGCCAGTATTTTTTCCGTTGAGAGAGACGTGGATGGTTGAAACCCCCTCTGCCTTCAGGCGAAGCAAGGTTCGGCGAAATGGGCGTAAATCCACGAATCAGGGTTTTTTTTGCGGCGATCCAGCATGCTGGATGATTTCGCCTTTCAGCAGGCTTCAGGCCGACAAATTATGAACCCACCGGTTTAATGCCGGTGGTATTCACTTGCGGGATTTCAACACCCGCTGCATCTCGCGATCGGTTTCACGTTCCTTGATGGACGCACGCTTGTCGTGCGCCTGCTTGCCCTTGGCGAGGCCGACTTCGAGTTTCGCATTGCCGCGTTTCCAGTAGAGCCGCAGCGGGATGAGCGTATAGCCCTTGCGCTCGGTGGCGCCGATCAGCTTGTTCAGTTCCTCGCGATGCAGCAGCAGTTTGCGGGCACGCACGGGATTTGCCTTGATGTGAGTAGAAGTAGACGTTAGCGGCGAGAAATGGGCGCCGACCAGGAAGGCCTCGCTGTTATCAATGACCACGTAGCCTTCCTTCAGCTGCGCGCGCCCGGCGCGCAGGCTTTTGACCTCCCAACCCTGCAAGGCCAGCCCGGCTTCGTATTTTTCCTCGATGAAATAGTCATGCCAGGCCTTGCGGTTCTGGGCAATGGCGGGATCACGGGAAGCTTCTTTCTTTTTGTTCATGGGGCCGTGAAAACGTGATGATAGCCATGATTGTCGCGTGAAATTATCGGAAACACATTCCGATTCGATGCAGGCGTTGGCCTATGCTGTATATAAGGAATGAGGATCATGGCAAATCACGTGAGGCAGTATGTAGGTGGACGCTGCCCACCGAGTATGCCACATTCTGGCCCGTCCGAGAGGAACAGGGTTCCGCCCTGGTGACCGAAGCACGATGATCGCAACGCACAAACATCCCGCACGCCGCAATCCTCTGCGTTCCGGCAGAAAAACCATCTACGAGCGCTGGTCCTCGCCGGGGATTTTTGTGCTGGCCGCGGGCGGGGCGGCCATCGGCTTCAATAACTTCTGGCAGTTCCCCCACCTGGCCGCTCAATACGGTGGCGGCGCATTTTTGATTGTTTATCTGTTGAGCGTGCTGTTAATTGGGCTGCCATTGCTGATGGCGGAGTTCGCCCTGGGGCGCAGCGGGCGCGCTTCGCCGATCGGTGTTTTCCGCTTCATGACCCAACGTTCGCGCGCGAATCCCTTGTGGAAGCTGGTGGGATGGATGGGTGTCATCAGCGTGTTTTTGATTCTCTCGTACCTCAGCGTTATTGCCGGCTGGGTGATTGCGTACATGCTGCGTGCCGCGTTCGGCATTTTTGTCGGTCTCACCGCGGACGGCATGAATGCCCAGTTCGCGCAGATGGTAAAAGACCCCGAGAAGCAACTTTTTTGGCACACGCTGTTCATCACCATGACCATGCTGGTGGCCGGTCATGGTGTGCGCCGTGGCCTGGAGGCGGTGGCGCGCTATGCCGTGCCGCTGTTGCTGGGGATGTTGCTGGCCTTGACGGCTTATGTCGCCACCACGGACGCCTTTGCCCAGGCCGTCACGGTGTTTTTTCTGCCGGATTTCAGCAAGCTTACCGGCATGGGCGTGCTCGCCGCCATGAGTCACGCCTTTTTCAGCCTGGGTCTGGGTGCGGGCGCCATGTTGATGTACGGCACGTATCTCAGTGCCGAGGCGCGCATCCCGCGACTTTCATTCTATGTGGTGGGCGTGGACACGCTCACCAGCATTGCCATCAGCCTGGTGGTGTTCTCGATATTGTTAGCCGGCAATGTCGAACTGACTTCCGGACCGAGTCTGGTGTTCCAGGCATTGCCTCTGGCGTTCGATCACATCCCTTACGGCCGGGTGTTGATCGTTGTATTTTTTGCGCTGCTGGTGCTCGCTGCCTTGACCTCGGCAATTGCGTTGGCCGAACCGGTCATGGTCTGGCTGAGCGAGCAATTCGGTATGAGCCTGCGTCGATCGGCGATTCTTACCGGCATCAGCGCCTGGATTCTGGGAGTCATCACGATTCTGTCTTTTCACGACTGGGCGTTTTCCTTCAAACTGTTCGGGGTTGTCAAAAACCTCGGATTTTTTGACGTCATGCAGGTATTGACGGCGCATGTGCTGTTGCCGGTCTCCGGCATTCTCATCGCGCTGTATACCGGTTGGGCGCTGAAGCCAGACATCATGCGCGAGGCGCTGCATCTGCGTGCGGCCTGGGTTTACTCCACGTGGTTGTGGCTGGTGCGGCTGGTGATTCCGGTTTTGTTGCTGATCGTCCTGTTCAATCTCCCCGAGTTGTTTGCGTGACCGCGATTCACCGTTCGGCCATCGTTCCCTACAGCGCTCACCAGATGTTTGACCTGGTGTCGGATATTCCGTCCTATCCGAAATTCCTGCCGTGGTGCGGTGGGGCGCGCATCGTCACGGCGCAGGGAGATGAGGTGATCGCCGCCATTGATATTGCTTATAGCGGCGTGCACAAGACATTCTCCACGCGCAATCTGTTGCAGCACGGCAAGATGATGGAAATCCGTTTGCTGGAAGGGCCATTCAGCCATCTGCAGGGCTTCTGGCAATTCAAGTCACTGGACGAGCAGTCCAGCAAGATATCCCTCGATCTGGACTTCGAAGTGGCAAACAAAATCGTGAGCCTGGCGCTCACGCCGGTGTTTTCCAATATTGCGAACCAATTGGTGGACCGGTTTCACCAGCGCGCCGTTGAGTTGTACGGACACAAGGCATGAAACAGGGAGATAACTGGCGCGTCGAGGTGGCCTATGCCACACCACTGCGTCAGGAGGTGGTCGAGTTACCGGTCGATCCCGGGACCACCATCGAACAGGCCATTCGTGCATCCGGCATGCTCGAACGCTTCCCCGAGATCGATTTGTCACAGCACCGCGTGGGAATTTTCGGTGAACTTGCCGATCTGCATGACCCGGTTCACGACGACGATCGTATCGAGATATATCGGCCGCTGCTGGCCGATCCGAAGGAAGTCAGAAGGAAACGCGCTAAAGCGGCTGGCGGGCGCAAAAAAACTAATGCTGTCAGGAAGCGGGACTAGCTTTGGGGTGACTGGGTTTCGCTTTTGCCCGGTTTATCGTTCTGTACCGACACCAGTGTATCGTTCTTGAAAATTACCGTCAGTCGCTGCGACTCGCCGGTGTTTTTATTGCTGGGCCGGAGATAATAGTAATAATCCCAGCGGTCGAGATGGAAGGCGTCGGTGATCAGCGGCGTTCCCAGCACGAAGCGGACCTGGCTGCGCGTCATGCCGGGCTTGAGTTTGTCGATCATTTCCTGCGTGACGACGTTGCCCTGCTGAACCTCGACCTTGTAAACCGAACAGCTGGACACAAGCAGGGCAAGGCAGGCTGACAGGAGCAAATAACGCATAGTTTTGGAAATCGGTAGCAGGCTGAATTAGACTGTAGAGATAATAACCCGAAGGCTTTTCCGGGTATACCCTGTACGCTTACTTTCGAAGGTTGGGTAAACACCACGCATGAGAAACGTTAATGCAGGCGGAACCGATCTCAAGAAGGCCGGACTCAAGGCGACATTGCCGCGCCTGAAGATCCTCGGTATTTTGGAGGCGGCCGGGCATCCGCACATGACCGCGGAGGAGGTATACAAGGAACTCTTGGGCATGGGCGAGGAAGTGGGGCTGGCGACGGTGTATCGCGTGCTGACCCAGTTCGAGGCCGCGGGATTGGTGATCCGGCACAATTTTGAGGGCGGGCGTTCTGTTTTTGAAATCAACCAGGGCAGTCACCATGACCACATGGTGTGCCTCGAGTGCGGCAAGGTGTTCGAGTTTTTCGACACCGCCATCGAGGAGCGCCAGCGCAAGATCGCCGGGAAGGCTGGATTTCATATCGACGATCATTCGTTGTATCTTTACGGTGTTTGCGAGGGCATGAAAAAGCACGGGAAGTGTTCGAAGAAATAATTTCCGGATCTCGATCAAACGATGAATAGTCCCCGCCAGAAATCAACGGCGCCATCCTCTGCCAAAGGTCCCGGTACCGTCGCTCCATCGCACGGCTTGGAAAAAATACGCATCCGGGAAATCAGCTGGATGGACTGGAGAAAGCTAGCGGCGTTGTTCCAGGGAATCTTTCCGGAACTTACGACCAAGGAGATTTCGCACTACATACGCCATTACGAAGATACGATTGCCGTGGCCGAAGCCAGCGAGGGAATTGTTGGCTTCTATCAGTTTACTCCCAGGATCGGCGAGAGAACGGCCTGGTTAAATTATCTTGGCGTGCTTCCATCGCATCATCATGGCGGAGTCGGGTCTCAGTTGCTTCGCGATTTTGAAATGCGGGCGGCGCAGATGGGATTCCGTCAGGCAGAATTCGACGTTTTACAGCAGAACCAGAGGGCCATCCGGTTTTACGAGAAGCACGGTTATGCCCGTTCGCATCCGGTGGATAACAAGTTTCGTTACCGAAAGACGCTGACTGTAAATGTCCATGCTGCCGGCGATCCCCAGCCGGCACGAACAAGACCTTATCTGGCACGGGTAGGTCGGCGCGTTTTGTATCTGATGCTGGTCGGCCTGTCGCTATTGTTTGCCAATCATTAAACGATGTGACTCGCTACTACGACATGCGTGTTTGGTCTGTCGGCGGTTTGCAGGGCCAGCGCAATCTGGCTGTGAATCCTTGTTCTCTTCCTCGGGTTACTTCAGTTCCAGCAATACCGCGGTTTCATCGCAGTTATTGTATTTGTAGCATTTGACGCATATGCCCCAGACCTTTTCCGGCAGCGTGTCCATGGCCACGGTATTGAATCCTAGTTTGTGAAAAAATGGTGCAACGTAGGTCAGCGCCATCAGGCGCTTCAAGCCGATAACACGCGCTTCTTCGATGATGCGCTGCACCAGCATTTTCCCGAATCCCTGTCCTTTCCATGCATCGTCCACCACCAGGCTTCTGACCTCGCCGAGGCTTTCGGTGAATATTTCGAGTGCGCCGCAGCCGCCGACCTGGCCATTCACCTCGACCACGAAAAAATCGCGCAAATGGCGGTATAGCTCATTCATGGTGCGCGGCAGGAGATTGCCTTGCGCGGCATAAATTTCGAGCAGGTGATGAATATAGGGCACGTCGCCGATCGCGGCCGGGCGAATCGTCGACACGGCGCTCAGGGTGGGGTTGAGGTCAGGCTGAGGCACGGGTGAGCATGTCCTTCGCGTGAGCCAGGGTCTGTTTGCTGATTTCCACGCCGCCAAGCATACGCGCGATTTCCATCGTGCGCTCGCGCTCGACCAGCGGCACGGCCTCGGCTACCGTGACTTTGCCTTCGGTCAGTTTGCGCACCTGCACATGTTGCGTGCCCTGGGCGGCGACTTGGGCCAGATGGGTGATGCACAGTACCTGACGCGACTCGCCGAGGGCACGCAGTTTCCGGCCCACCACTTCGGCCACACTCCCGCCGATGCCGACGTCGACTTCGTCGAATATCAGTGTGGGGATGCGCCCCGTGCCCGCGAGCACCACTTGCAGCGCCAGGCTGATGCGTGAGAGTTCGCCACCTGATGCCACTTTGACCAGCGGCCGCGCCGGCTGGCCCGGATTGGCGCTGACCTGAAATTCCACACGCTCCAGACCGTAGGCGCCGGCTTCGTCTTCCGCCAGTGCTGTCAGGGTGATTTCGAAACTTCCCCCGGGCATGCCGAGTTCCTGCATTTCGCCGGTGACCACCTTGGCGAGTTTTTTCCCCGCGGTTTGGCGCGCGCGCGAAATATCTTTCGCTGTTTTGAAATAGACCATACGTGCTTTTTCGAGATCCTGCCCCAGCCGTTCCAGGCTGGTGTCGAGGTTTTCGATTTCACTCAGCTCAGCGCGTAAGCGTGTGTGTACCGAGGGCAGTTGCTCTGGTTTTACTTTATGTTTGCGCGCGAGATCATGCACGGTGGACAGTCGCCGTTCGACGACTTGCATTCGTGCGGGGTCGAGCTCGAGGCTGTCGAGGTAATGGTTCAGGCGCCCACCCGCCTCGTCGACCTGGATTACCGCCTCATTGAGCAGGGTGGCGATCCCGCCAAGCTTAGCGTCGTACTTGACGAGCGATTCCAGCCGGGTGACGGCGCGCGCCAGCTGTTGCGATAAGGCGGCTTCCTCGTCTTCCTGTATGGCCTGCGCCAGGGATTGCACACCCTCGATGAGTTCGGCGCCATTGGCCAGACGCGCATGTTCTTCTTCAAGGACGGGAACCTCTTCCGCCGTCAGTCCCAGGGCGTCCAATTCACGCACCTGATAACTCAGCAGTTCGACACGCGCATCACGATCCGCCGTTTGTTGTTTCAGGGTCGTCAAGCGTTCGCGCAATGATTCCATCTCCCGGAACTGACCGGCGAGGGCGCGCACGGTGTCTTCCAGCCCGGCGTAGTCATCGAGGATCTGGCGCTGGGCATCGCGTCGCAGCAGAGACTGGTGCTCGTGCTGGCCATGGATATCCACGAGATGCTCGCCCAGCTCGCGCAACATTTGTATTGGCACCGGACGGCCGTTGATGAATCCGCGTGAGGGTTTGTCGGCCTCGATCAGGCGCCGCAGCACACATTCCCGGTCGCCGAACAGGTCGTTTTCTTTGAGCCACTTCGCGGCATCGTGCGTGGGTTTCAGTGCGAAACTGGCCGAGACTTCGGCGCGCGCGCAACCGTGGCGGATCACCTCGCTGTCGGCGCGTTCGCCCAGGACCAGCGCCAGGGCATCGATGAGAATGGATTTACCCGCGCCGGTCTCGCCGGTCAGCACCGTGAAGCCCGATTCATACGTAAGACTCAACTCGCGCACGATGGCAAAATCGCGGACGTAAAGCTGCGTCAGCATCAGAGTTTCCGCCCCCAATGCAGTTTGATGCGCATCACT
Organism: Sulfuricaulis sp.; assembly: GCF_024653915.1. Lineage (NCBI taxonomy): Bacteria > Pseudomonadati > Pseudomonadota > Gammaproteobacteria > Acidiferrobacterales > Acidiferrobacteraceae > Sulfuricaulis > Sulfuricaulis sp. Next base: position 30,818 of record NZ_JANLGY010000017.1, read on the forward strand.
TCAAAGTGGCTGCGGCCCGAGGGGTGTATCAGCTCGACCTCGTTTTCGGCGCGACGCACGTACACGCGGTCGCCGTCCTCGAGCGTAAAGGTCGATTGACCGTCGAAAGTGGCGTGTGCATGTTGATCGCCGATGCGCGAGACCAGAATTTCCGCAATGCTGTCACTGGAAACCACAATCGGACGGTTCGACAGCGTGTGCGGGCAAATGGGCACGATGGCGATGGCGTCTAGCGTGGGATGCAGGATCGGCCCGCCGGACGAAAGTGCATAAGCCGTAGAACCGGTCGGGCTCGCAACGATGATGCCGTCGCCACGGATGCTGTGAACGAATTCGCCATCAAGATAGGTCTCGAATTCGATCATGCGCGCGAGTTCGCCTTTGCTTACTATTACGTCGTTGAACGCGCTGGCGCTGTGTACGATACGTCCCTTGCGCATGACTTCCGCGTGCAACAACAGCCGCTTTTCGGTCTGATAATCGCCGTCGAGAATTTTTCCAATCTCGGTGGTCATGTGCTCGGCCTGGATGTCGGCAAGGAAACCGAGACGGCCGAGATTGACCCCGATGATGGGGACATGGTGCGGGGCCAGTTCGCGCGCCACGTTGAGCAGGGTTCCATCGCCGCCGACGACAACAGCGAGGTTGATTTCGCTCCCGATAGTGGTGCGTGGCCGCGACGGTGACTTGGACCCCTTAAAATGCTCGGCCGTGGCTTGGTCCAGCAGAATCTTGAGTTTGCGTCCCAGCAGAAATTCTTCGAGCCGGCGCAAATGCTCGATCACGGTCTGGTCTTGGTACTTGCCAAACAGGCCGACGGTTTTGATTTTTTTGTCCATGCGTCATTCTTCCGAGGTTGAATCATAAACCTAACACGCACCCAACTCCGGACCAATGCGCCTTTTATTTGGCTGTCGCGACAAGTGACGTCTCGGCAGGTGGGCGTGCCTTATCGCCAAGGGCGCCAGCCATAAACAAAAGCTCAGACGGGAATGGCTGGATTAAGCAAATGGACCGGATTGATATCGAACGCTTTGCGATTCTGTGTACCTCGAAAAATCCTTTCCAATCTTGATATTGCCAATGACCCTGTGGGGCTATGGGCTTGGCACTCAACCTTTGAGAGTGCTAAAGTCGGCAACATTATAGAGGTTTGCCCATGACTCTCGACGCGCGCGCCGAAATATTGCTCAAGACCCTGATTGAACGGTACATCGCCGAGGGCCAACCTGTGGGTTCGCGCACCCTGGCGCGCCAGGCCGGACTGGATTTGTCATCGGCCACCGTGCGCAATGTCATGGCCGATCTCGAGGATATGGGTCTGGTGAGTTCCCCGCATACCTCGGCCGGGCGTGTGCCGACGGAACGCGGTTATCGCGTGTTTGTGGATACCCTGCTGAAGGTCAAACCCCTGAACCTGAACGAGCTGCACAAACTCGAGTATGAACTCCACGCGGACCACGACCCGCAGCATCTAATCGAGAACGCATCACACATGTTGTCCGAGGTCTGCAAGCTCGCGGGCATCGTCATGATGCCGCGGCGTGAGCAGCAGCTGGCCTTCCGCCACATCGATTTCGTGAGTCTTTCAGGGCAGCGAGTGTTGGTGATTCTGGTGACGCAGGACGGCCATGTGCTTAACCGGATCATCCAGGCGGATCGTGAATATTCCCCCGCTGAACTGGTACAGTCCGCCAATTATTTCAACGAAACCTATTCCGGTGTTTCCATGGGCGACGTGAAGCGCGCTCTGCTCAAGGAAATACAGCAAGTCAGCGATGACATGCAGCGGAGCATGCAAATGGCGGTGAACATGGCGCGCGAAGCCCTGAGCGGCGAGGAAGAGCCCGAAGAGCTGGTAGTCAGCGGTGAATCCAATCTCATGGACTTTCCCGAGCTGGGAGACGCGCGCAAGCTGCGTAAATTGTTCGACGCCTTCAACGCCAAGCGCGATCTCTTGCATCTGCTGGATCAAAGCATGCGTGCCGGGGGCGTGAAAATATTCATCGGTCAGGAATCGGGGTACGAGGTGCTGGCCGATTGCAGCGTGGTCACGGCGCCCTACAGCGCGGATGGTCGTGTAGTCGGGACGCTGGGGGTGATCGGCCCCACGCGCATGGCCTATGAGCAGGTGATTTCGATCGTCGATTTCACTGCACGGCTTTTGGGCAGCGCCCTGAGCAGCAACGAGCGCGCTGGCCGGCTTGATTCCTCCAGTCGTTAGCCCCATTTACCATGAGTCTATTCAGCGTGGAGGTATTGTAATGAGTCAGTATAAGGAGGGCCCGGCGGCGGAGGAGAACGCCGCGCCGGCACCACAAGCGGATACGCCGCACGACCTCGAACCGGGTACGGAGATTCAGCAGTTGCAGGCAGAGCTGGAAAAGTTTCGCGCCGAGTCAGGAGAAAATCTGGACCGGTTTTTGCGCGCCAAGGCCGAAGTCGAGAATGTACGTAAACGTGGAGAGGTGGACGTCTCCACGGCGCGCAAATATGCCATCGAGCGCTTCGCCGCGGAAATCGTTGCGGTCCGGGACAGTCTGGAGTTGGCCCGTATGGTGGAGCTGCCGAAGGACACGAACCCGGCCGTGCAGAAGATGCACGAGGGTCTGGATCTGACACTGAAACTGCTGGACAGCACTTTTGAGAAATTCGGCCTGACCGTGGTCGACCCCCAGGGGCAGAAATTCAACCCGGAGCACCACCAGGCCATCAGCATGGTCGATTCCGCGGAAGTTCTGCCGAATCACGTCGTAACCGTGGTTCAGAAGGGATTCCTGCTGAATGACCGGTTGCTGCGCCCGGCCATGGTCGTGGTGGCTCGCGGTGCGACCAACCCGAAAGACCCCGCCGCACAGGCTTGAAAAGAGCCACACCCAACCCCATTTTGGATTCTGAATAACTGTAATCTTTCTGAGGCAATAACAATGGCGAAAATTATCGGTATTGACCTGGGCACAACCAACTCCTGCGTGGCCATCATGGAGGGGGATAAGGTGCGCGTGATCGAAAACAGCGAAGGCGACCGCACGACACCCTCGGTGGTGGCCTACACGGACGACAGCGAAGTGCTTGTCGGCCAGGTGGCCAAGCGCCAGGCGATCACCAACCCCGCGAATACGCTCTACGCCATCAAGCGCTTGATTGGACGCAAGTACGAAGACGAGGTGGTGCAGCGCGACATCAAGATGGTGCCGTACAAGATTGTGAAGGCAAAGAACGGTGACGCCTGGGTGGAGGCTAAAGGCAAGGCGATGGCGTCGCAGGAAATTTCCGCGCGCGTGCTGCAGAAGATGAAAAAGACCGCCGAGGATTATCTGGGTGAGGAGGTCAAGGAAGCGGTGATTACCGTACCGGCCTATTTCAACGATTCCCAGCGCCAGGCGACCAAGGATGCCGGGCGCATCGCCGGTCTCGAGGTCAAGCGCATCATCAACGAGCCGACCGCCGCGGCGCTTGCCTATGGCATGGACAAGAAGCCCGGTGATTCCAAGCTCGCCGTGTACGATCTGGGCGGTGGCACGTTCGACATTTCCATCATCGAAATTGCCGAAGTAGACAAGGAGCATCAGTTCGAGGTGTTGTCCACCAACGGCGATACTTTCCTCGGCGGCGAAGATTTCGACAAGCGCATCATTGATTACCTCGCTGACGAATTCAAAAAGGACAACGGCGTTGATCTTCACAGGGATCCATTGGCTTTGCAGCGCCTGAAAGACGCTGCCGAGAAGGCCAAGATCGAGCTGTCCTCGAGCCAGCAGACCGAAGTCAACCTGCCGTACATCACGGCGGATGCCAGCGGCCCGAAGCACCTCAACATCAAGATCACGCGCTCCAAGCTCGAAGCACTGGTCGAGGACCTGATCCAGAAAACCATCGAGCCGTGCAAGATCGCATTGAAGGATGCCGGCCTCAAGGCCTCCGATATCGACGACATCATCCTGGTTGGCGGTCAGACCCGCATGCCGAAGGTTCAACAGCTGGTGAAGGATTTCTTCGGCAAGGAACCGCGCAAGGACGTAAACCCGGACGAAGCGGTGGCCGTGGGCGCGGCGATTCAGGGCGGTGTACTGGGCGGTCAGGTGAAGGATGTGCTGCTGCTCGACGTGACCCCGCTTTCACTGGGTATCGAGACGCTGGGCGGCGTGATGACCAAGCTGATCCAGAAAAACACCACGATTCCGACCAAGGCCTCGCAGGTGTTTTCTACAGCCGATGACAGCCAGACGGCGGTAACAGTGCATGTCCTGCAAGGCGAGCGTGAAATGGCCGCTGGCAACAAGTCACTGGGGCGGTTTGACCTCTCGGACATTCCGCAGGCGCCGCGCGGTGTGCCGCAGATTGAAGTCGGATTCGACATCGACGCGAATGGCATTCTGCACGTCTCGGCGAAAGACAAGGCCACCAACAAGGAAAACAAGATCATTATCAAGGCCGGCTCGGGTCTGTCCGAGGAAGAGATCCAGAAAATGGTCAAGGATGCCGAGGCCCATGCCGAGGAAGACCATAAGGCGCGCGAGTTGGCCGAGGTGCGCAACCATGCTGACAGCCTGACCCACAGCGTGCGCAAGTCCATGAAGGAAATGGGCGACAAGCTGGCCGCCGAGGAAAAGGAGAAGATTGAGGCGGCCATCAAGAATCTGGAAGAGGCCTCGCGCACGGACGACAAGGACGACATAAAGAGCAAAACCGATGCCCTGTTGGAAGCTTCGCACAAGATGGCGGAGCAGATGTATGCCCAGGCCAATGCCACGGCGGGTGCCGAAACGGCGGATGCATCGACCAACGCCGGCAAGAACGAAGACGATGGCAAGGCCACGGAAAATGTTGTCGATGCCGAATTCGAGGAAGTAAAGGACAACAAGGACAAAAAGTAAATTCGATTTGTCCTGGTAACAAGGGCACAGTGGCCGGTCAGCTTGGTTGGATTGATCACTGTGCTTTTTGCTGTTTGATATGAATGCATATAACCAGAACAGGTAGCAGGCATGGCGAAACAGGATTTCTACGAGGTGCTCGGTGTTGCGCGCAACGCCTCGGAGGCGGATATCAAGAAAGCCTACCGGCGTCTGGCGATGAAGCATCATCCGGACCGCAATCCGGGTGATAAGACCACCGAGGCCAAGTTCAAGGACGCCAAGGAGGCCTATGAAATTCTCTCCGATGCCCAGAAGCGCGCGTCCTACGACCAGTTCGGACACGCCGGCGTGGATCCCTCGGCCGCTGCCGGCGCAGCCGGCGGTTTTTATTCCGCCGGGGGCGGGAACTTTGCCGATATTTTTGGCGACGTGTTCGGGGATATTTTCGGCGGTGGCCGCGCGCGCGGCGCGCAGGTCTTCCGCGGCGCGAATCTCCGCTACAGTCTTGAACTCTCACTTGAAGACGCGGTACGTGGAACGGAAGTACGTATCCGCGTTCCAGCGATGGAAAAGTGCGATGCCTGCAAGGGGAGTGGCGCCAAATCCGGCACGTCGTCCACGGTCTGTCGCACCTGTGCCGGCCACGGCCAGGTCCGCATGCAACAGGGTTTCTTTTCCGTTCAGCAGACCTGCCCAAAATGTCACGGCGCCGGAAAAACCATCACCGATCCCTGTCCGACCTGTCACGGCGCTGGCCGGGTACAACATACCAAAACATTGTCGGTGAAAGTGCCCGCCGGCGTGGATGAGGGTGATCAGATTCGTCTGGCGGGAGAAGGCGAGGCCGGCGAAAATGGCGGCCCCGCGGGCGATCTGTTCGTGCAAATCCGACTCAAGCCGCATTCCCTGTTCAAGCGCGAGCAGGACGATCTCTTTTGTGAAATGCCCGTGAGTTTCTCTACAACGGTTTTGGGGGGCGATCTCGAGGTGCCAACTCTGGATGGTCGCGCCGCCATCAAAATTCCTCCCGGCACCCAGAGCGAAAAACTCTTCCGACTCCGTGGCAAAGGTGTGCGCAACGTGCGTAGCGGGCACACAGGCGATCTTTATTGCCGCATCAGTGTAGAAACGCCGGTAAATTTGACTGCGAAACAGAAGGAACTGTTGCAGGAATTCGAAAAATCGGTGCGGGAGGGTGGTACCCGCCACAGTCCCCGCGAAGCCTCCTGGGTCGATAAGCTGAAGGGTCTGTTCGGCTAGACTTGCTGGCGGGCCTGCGAGTGACTCGCTGTAGTCTTGCCTCGCCGGTAAATTTAATGCCTCTGCCTGGGCAGGACAGTACTTCCAAGAACATAAATATCATGGGGTTAGTGCGTACAGTTCACGCGCATGATTCGGTGTACGCGTTAAAGCCCGTTAAATTATTTTGTCACCACGTGAAATCGAGGCGATTTACTGCCAAAATACACGCAGGGATAAAGATAAATTGATGGCCAGCAGGGACAGCTGCCGAATGTAGAGAGTGGCGTGCTGACGTTTCAATATGTTTGACCTGCAACATTTGCCGACCGTCGCACTCGCGCCGGATGAACTTAGAAGCTATCCGCTTCAGATATATACCCTTGGACGTTTTTCCGTCTCACGGGGTATAGAGCCCATCCGTTTTGCCAGAAAGGCACAACACCGACCGTTGGAACTGCTCAAGGTGCTTGTCGCTCTGGGTGGTCGCGAAGTGGCGACCGATCAGTTGGCCATGGCGATGTGGCCAGAATCCGAAGGCGACGTGGCCTATAACGCTTTTGAAATCACCCTGCATCGTTTGCGCAAGCTGATTGGCATCGAGAAGGCGCTGGTGCTTTCGAACGGTCTGCTTACCCTCAATAACCAATTCTGTTGGGTGGATGTCTGGACATTCGAGCAGGTGATGGGCAGCGCTGAAGCCTTGTTGAATTCCGCGCAGCTGGACCCGGTTAAGCTTGCGAGCCTGTCTTCCAGGGTACTGACGCTTTATCACGGCCAGTTTCTCGGCCGTGAAACGCCCGAGCCATGGTCCATCTCATTGCGTGAGCGTTTGCGCAGCAAATTTCTGCGACACTTGGTCGATGTTGCGCGACACTGGGAAAAAATCGGTGAGCACGAAACTGCTATTCAGTATTACCAGAAAGGACTTGAGGCCGACGACCTCGCCGAACTCTTCTATCAACGCCTGATGGTTTGTTATCAGCAGCTCGGGCGTCGCAGTGAGGCATTGGCCGTTTACCGCCGTTGCCGTGCAACCTTGTCGCTTATTCTTTCCATCTCTCCTTCTCCTGCCACTGAAGCGATCCACCGTCGTTTGATTCAGGCCTGATAGCCTGAATTTCCAACCCGCGCCAACGGCGCGGGAGTGGTTCTGCGCGCGTGGTTTTTCCCCAATCGGTAAGTTATCTGTATGTCGTGCACACGCAATCTGTCGGCCAGAAGTTAAAAATTAAATTGGAGGAGCTGATGGATAGCTACATCGTTCGTCTTTACCGACGGGATACTGAGAACCCCGAAAACCTGGTTGGTTTGGTGGAGACAGTTGGAGAAGAAGCGAAACGCTCATTTCACACCGTGAATGAACTGGTGGCGATTCTTTCTGAATCTCATCCCCACGAAATAAAAATCAGCCAACCTGTGCTCAAGGTGGTTCAGTCGGGAAATAAAAATCCTCGCTGATAACCGGGAACAGGCGAAACACATTTTTTTCCGGCGCTCAACGGATGGCGCCGCAGGCAGTAGCAAACCAGGGAGCATCACCCGAAAGAAATAAAAGGCGCGAGGCGTGGCCTCGCCAATAACTTACAGTAATTCAGGAGGAGTGTATGGATCGTTATCGTTGTATAAAAAAAGCAAGGCGCTACCTGCGGTATGGAATTTCTGCCTGCATGTTGTTGCTTGCCTCGGCGGCCGCGCATGCGAGTATCGTTTTATCGGGGGGCGGTGTCGTTCCGCCGGGATCATTCTCGTCGTGCGATTATCCATTTCTAACAAGACCCGCCAGTCTTTCTTTTTGCCTTAATCAATCAAATGCCTTGCCGGATGGTACGAACTACTTGCAGGTTACGCTCACTGAGAATGGTTCTGGCGTGGATTTTCTGGTGAAAACGCTCAATCCGCTCAACAGCATCGCCGGCGATCACTTCGGTATCCAGAAATTCGGATTTAACTTCACCGGCGACAGTTCATACGAGATTACCGGCCTGCCGGATTACTGGAGGGCCAAGGAAGACAAGCACATGAGCGAGTTCGGCATGTTCGACATCCGCCTGCAGGGCAAGGGCAAGGCGCGTACCGACGAGCTGAGCTTTACTGTCACGGGCGCGGGTCTCGGCGACTTTGATTCATTCTTCGCGGCGCACGTGGCGGGCTTCGAGTGGTGTCCCGATGACGGCGACAAGAAGAACAAGTGGTGTAGCGGCAAGGGTTGCGTGAGCAGCGCTTATTTCGGCGGCGGCACGCCCGTGGTGGTGCCCATCCCCGCCGCCGCGTGGCTGTTCGGGTCCGGTTTGGCCGGCTTGTTCGGTCTGGCATCGCGTCGAAAACTGAAAACGACATAACTATTTCCATGGAGATAGGGGGGCATAATGATGAAAAAGCCAAAATCAACCATGCAAGTATTTCGATATGCGCTTCATGCTTTGCTTGCATTCGTCTGCTGGTTTTCCATGTCGGCGAGCGCGGCAACGGTCTACTCGTTGAATGACTTTCAGACCGCCGTGGGCGCCGGCTGGTCAAGCACTGATAACACCATCGTCATCACCCAGGCACCGAATGACGATTTTGAGAGAAAGTTCTTGGGCGAGTTCAGTAACGGCACGGTGAGCCTCTCGCTCACGGATCTGCCGGAACACGCCACCACGACGGTATCTTTCAGTCTGTATCTCATCCGTTCATGGGACGGCAATGACACCACCGTGGTCGACGGTGATCCGCTTGGGCCGGACTCCTGGAGTCTGGGTGTGGCAGGTGGGCCGACCCTGCTCAACACCACCTTCAGCAATGGAAACTCGGTAGCCGGGCAGCGTTACGACGGTGCGTTTTCTACGTACACGTATACCCCATGGACTCCCTGCAATGCCTACGCGGACTACTCAGGTCCAGGGAACGGGCCGATGACAGGCGCCAATGAGTGTTACTCGCTCGGTTATGATTTCGACGATCCCAATCTCGGCCTTCAATCGATGGATTCGGTCTACAACCTCAGCTTCACGTTCGCGCACAGCGCCGATAACCTGGCCCTTAATTTTTCAGCCGCTGGTTTGCAGGGCCTTTCCGATGAGAGCTGGGGTTTGGATAACGTGCACGTCGAGGTTGCCGCCGTGCCCGTCCCCGCCGCCGTGTGGCTGTTCGGTTCGGGGTTGTTGGGGTTGTTTGGATTAATGCGGCGGAGGTAATTCGCTGCGTTTTTACGTTATGGAGGATTTGATATGAAACGCTACTGGCAAAATATTCAAAGAAGAATGGCTTTTCAGTTTGCTATGGCCATCCTGCTGGGTGTCACGGCAATCACGAGTGCCCGAGCTGCAAGCTATGTTATGAACGGCGGTTTCGAAGATCCGGTCGTGACCAGCGCGCAGGAGTTTCGCAGCGGAGGAACGTCGTTTGGCGGCTGGAGCGTCGGCGGAGGTTCCATCGATCATACTGCCAGTTTCTGGCAGGCAGCTGAGGCCAATCAATCTGTCGACCTGAACGGCGCCAGCGCCGGTTCCGTGTTTCAGGATTTGTTCACCGTTACTGGCGCCAACTACATGCTCAGTTTCGCCATGGCCGGCAACCCTTTCGGCGTGGATGCCAAACGCATGCAGGTGAACTGGGGTGGCGCCGAGATTGCTGATCTGATTTTCGATCAGACTGGGACGTCGGCGACCGAGATGAACTGGATTTACCACAGCTTTCTGGTCAGCGCCTTGAGCGATATTACTCGCTTGGAATTTGTGAGCCTGACGGGAGCGATGGACGGCGCTGCGGGCCTCGATACCTTCTACGGCCCTGCGCTTGATGATGTCGTGGTTACTGCTGTCCCCATCCCCGCCGCCCTGTGGCTGTTCGGTTCGGGGCTGCTGGGCCTGATCGGTGTGGCGCGGAGCAAGGCAACGGGTAGGGCGCAATGAGCGCAGCGTATTGCGCCGAATGTTTTCTTGCGCAGACGACGCCCCGGGGAACCACGCGAGAAGAGTTTTGGGGAAAATAACTTAACACCACTGAGGAGGAAACAATTCATGAAAAAGGGCACATCAGTTCAAAAACGTTTTGTTGCACTTACACTCCAGGCTTTCATTGCCTGTGGCACGCTCACGCTGTCGCACGGAGCGCAGGCGGCGGATCCGACATGGGGCGCCCGTGCGGGCATCAGCCTTTCCACCTGTGGTGGCGAAGTGGCTGAGTCCCATAATATAGGCTTATTGGGATCCCCGGGCATCGATGTCGAGCTTACCGCTTCCCAGTATTCCTGCGGCGGCATGTATGGCTATGCGGGCGATCTGCCTTACGCTTATGCACGTTCCAAGGCGTCGTTGTCGGAAGGCACCATGGGGATCTATGCCGAAGTCAGCGGCCTCGGTCAGCTGCTGACTTATTCCGGCAGCATCGTCACCGCGCCGGTAGCGCTGGCCAACGTGAGCTCCAACCTGCAGGATGTCCTGTCGTTCACAGTCTCTGCCCATACGCCTGGCAGAATCACGTTCACGTCTACAGTGACTGGTTCCTACACTGAAAATGTCGGCTCGGTGCAATTTTCCATGGGCGGCGACATGACCTGTACCTCGGATTCGTGCTGGGGCAATCTTTCCGGCAATTGGGGGGCCGATCTGTGGGGGATCGACAACGGAGGCGGTGGAACGACGACCTATACACGATGGATCGACGTTGCCGACAATGCACTACCGATTACCTTCGACTTCGAACTCGGCGCCAGCTTGAGCGGCTCCGCTAAACCCTTCGTCGGGGTATTTGGATATCCCAATGTCGCCTCCGGCACGATTGATTACCTGCACACGGCCGCGTTCGGTTACACCCTGCCGGAAGGCGTGACGTTCACCTCGGCGTCGGGTCAGTTCATGAGCCCGGTTCCCGTTCCCGCCGCCGTGTGGCTGTTCGGCTCGGGGCTGCTGGGGCTGATCGGCGTGGCGCGGCGCAGGGTGAAATCATAACCAAAGCAGGCCCCGATCATAGCGCGATCGCAGGCACAACAAATTCAACAAGAGTTGTCAGCAGAGGAATATAACAATGAGAACACCATTTCGAATCCTGACGTTGGTTGCAACTCTGAACGTTGCGGGCGTGTCCAATGCTGCCTCCACGCAAGTTTTGTATGAGATGGCGGTCTATGGAGTCAATAGCACTCCCCTCAGCAGCTCCAACACGACAACATCCTTCACGGCTCAACCCATTGCGACGGGTAATCAAAACATCGGCGCATCGGGTAATGGCAGCGGCAATAGCAACGCTTATGCCTCCGCCACGCCCGGGATTCTGAAAGCGAGCATTTCCTCAAGCGCGGATAACGTGGCTGCGACATTCAGCAACAGAGCCAGCACGGCGGATTCTCGCGCCTTGGCGAACTTCATAGACGAGATCACGATCAATCCTTTAAATACCGGGCTGATCGGCAATACCGTCACGGTTTCCGGCAATTTGCTGCTCAGCGGCATCATGTTGGCCGGCGCGGTAGACAATAATGTCGGCATCCAGGATTCCTATGGCCAGGTGTTTATTAACGTTTCCGGCACGGGGGTACCCACGAACTGGGGCTGTACCTCTTTTACTTACACCGGCTGCGTTCGCAATGGTTTGTATGGCGGTGTCGCCGTGAATCAGCAAAACCTGCCGCCTTCGGTCATTCCCTTTTCATTCAGTGCCGTCCTCGGTACCAGCACGAGCATTCAATACACGCTCGAGCTGCAAGGAAGGTCTAACGCCTTCGCGCGTGGTTGCGATGATGTCACGCTGCCCTGCGGCGCGCTTTCCGTTGCCAGTATGTCGGCGGATTTCGGGCACAGCCTGCTCTGGGGAGGCATAACAATAGCCGACAGCTTGAGCAACCCCATCGACTTCACAGTCACCTCGACATCCCAATTCGACTATAAACAGGCGGCCGTTGTTCCTGTTCCCGCCGCCGCGTGGTTGTTCGGCTCGGGGTTGGTTGGGCTGATCGGCGTTGCACGGCGTAAATCCAGGTAGGTTGGGGTGAGCGCAGCGAACCCCAACGAATCCATGACCCCCGAATCGTTGGGGTTCGCTGCGCTCACCGCCAACCTGCGATTGATCGTGGCGCGGCGCAGGGCAGGGCGCGGTACGTAGGGTGGGTGGAGGCGTATTACGCCGGAACCCATCGAATCATGATGGGTTACGCTGCGCTTCACCCATCCTACAAGTTACGGCCGAGGCGTTCCGCGCGGCACAAGGCAGGCGCGCGCAGTGTGACAACAACAAATTGATCTGTGATTTACCAAGCATAATAACCAAGAGGAGGAAGCAACATGAACAAGCAACTTAAAGTACTGGCACTCATCGCGGCGCTCGGGTTTTCGGGCGCGGCCAATGCGGCGCCCGTGAGCGGCCAGGGTACCTGGGAGACCACGCTGCAAGGGCGTGATCTCGATGGCAACCTGTCCACCTTCGAGGCGTACTACGACACCGCCCTCAACATCACTTGGTTGGCGAATACCAACTACGCGGGTACCACGATGACTTGGGCCAACGCCAACACTTGGGCATCGGGTCTGAACATCAACGGCTACACCGGCTGGCGGCTGCCGACGGTCAGTCCCGTCGATGGCACCACGGCGGATGATGCCACTATTGCCTACAACGGTACCGAAGACCGTGGCTACAACGTCAGCGCCCCTGGCACGCTGTACGCGGGCAGCACGGCCAGTGAGATGGCCCATATGTTTTACAACACCTTGGGTGACAAGGGCTACTGCACCCCGACCAGTGTCTATCCCAGTTGTACAAACCAAAGCGGCTGGGGCCCGACCAACACCGGACCGTTTTCCAACGTCCAGAGCTCTTGGTCGGCCACGGAGTACGCGCCGAGTACCAGCAGCGCGTGGTTCTTCAATATCAGCTCCGGCTACCAGAACCTCTACAATAAGCCCAATAGCCTTTCTGCCTGGGCCGTTCACTCGGGCGATGTCGGCGCGTCAGCGGTGCCCGTCCCCGCCGCCGTGTGGCTGTTCGGCTCGGGGCTGCTGGGCCTGATCGGGGTCGCGCGGCGCAAGAAAGCGTAAAGCATTTTTCGTAGTCCATTTGTTGGGGTTCGCTGCGCTCACCGCCAACCTACGAGACCGGTGGCATAGCATGCGTAGGATGGGTGGAGCAAAGCAAAACCCATCGATTCCAGAGAAATGATGGGTTACGGCGCAAACACCTTCACCCATCCTACGCGCTACTGAGGCTCGCTTGTCCGGAATGACGAGTTTTGGTGTTTCCGTGAGCTTCTTTAACAATCTTGTCAAATCAGGCGATCACCACGGATCGCTGATCTCGACCAGGCGCTCTCCCGACTTGAGCAGCGCTAGGCCTGGGGTAAGGCTCGGACAAGGAGCTGGCGAAGATGCGCGTTGCTGGTATTGCCGCAGGTCAACCAGATCACTTGTGGTGGGGGACCGAAACGCTCAAGCAAGTGCACGAAATCGCTGTCCTTGGTGAGCACGGTGGCCTTCGCTTTTCTGGCGGCCTCGAATATCTCTTGGTCCGCGCGCGTCGCGCATCCCCAACTCGCGCACCGCCGCGGCCGGGATGTCGAAGGTTTGCGTGACCCAGGAAGCGAGCGCCGGTGAAAGTTGAGCGTCGATCCAGAGAGTCACGCCGGGATCAGGCAGCGATCAGGGGGTGATCGATCCGCCGCACGGCGAACTGCAGGCAGGCCTTGAGGTCTTCGGGTTCGAGATCGGGCAACTCCTTGAGGATCTCCTCAGCGGCAAGGCCGGCCGCATACAAGTCCAGCACATCGGAGACGCGGATGCGCATGCCGCGTACGCAGGGGCGGCCCCCGCATTGCGCTGGGTTGACCGTGATGCGATCCAATAGATTAGCCGTCATCTTCCGATCTCCATTTCTTGCTAACTTAAAGAATAACACAACTCAAGAGCTACAACACGCCGGCCGCCTGGCAATGAAAACGCGAAAAACGGGCCGTAGCCCGTAGGTGGGATGAATGAAATGAACCCCAACGAATCCATGACGCCCGAATCGTTGGGCTTGTGAAGTCCGTCCCTGGACTTCACCCTGCGGGCCAGCCTTCGGCTGTCCAAAATCGCTCCCGGCGATTTTGTCGCTGCGCTCACCGCCAACCTACGATTGATCGGCGCGGCGCAGGGCAAGACGTAGGGCGCAATAGCGCAGCGTATTGCGCCGGATGTTTCCTTGTGCAGACGGCGCGCATTCGGGTTCGCGCGGAGAAAGAAGAAGTAGATATTTATTGAAACAAGCCGGGCAGGCGTTTTATCTGCCCGGGTTTCAACCTTCCCGGCCCCTCGATCGGATGGCATCCCCCGGTCAAATCATCTATTCTCTGCGGCAACAAGATGCCAGGCCGGGAAACAAAATGACCAATATTGCCGTCACCGGCGCCGCCGGGCGCATGGGGCGAACTCTTATAGAGGCCTGTGCCCGGGCCGAAGGCCTGCGCCTGAGTGCTGCGCTGGAACGGCCCGGTGGCGCGGCTGTCGGCAAGGATGCGGGCGAGTTGGCCGGGTTGGGCAAGCTCGGTGTAATTGTCCGCGCCGGCCTCGACGGCGCCGATTTTGACGTGCTGGTGGACTTCACCAGTTCGGAGGCTACGCTCACCAATCTCGATTTCTGCCGCCAGCACAAAAAGAAAATGGTCATTGGCACCACCGGTCTCGATGATGCCGGCAAGGGTCGTATCGTGACTGCCGCCAAGGATATCGCGATTGTTTTCGCGCCTAACATGAGCGTGGGCGTGAATCTTTGTTTTAAACTGCTCGAAACCGCCGCGCGCGTGCTGGGCGATGACGTGGACGTGGAAATCACCGAAGCACATCACCGCCACAAGGCCGACGCGCCGTCGGGCACGGCGCTGCGCATGGGCGAAGTCGTCGCGAAAGTCTTGCACCGCGACCTCAAGGAGCATGGCGTGTACGGCCGCCACGGCATCAGCGGCGAACGCGCGCGCAAGACCATAGGTTTTTCCAGCATTCGTGCCGGCGATATCGTCGGCGATCACACGGTTTTGTTTGCCGGCGGTGGGGAGCGCGTGGAGATCACGCACCGGGCCGAATCACGCATGCCCTTTGCCGCTGGCGCGCTGCGTGCCGCGCGCTGGCTCGCGGACAAGAAGCACGGCCTTTACGATATGCAGGACGTGCTGGGATTACGCTGATCGATAAATGGCAGGGATGCGGAAAATTATTCTTTGCGCGTGCTGCTCCGTTCTGGTGGCGGGTTGCGCGTCTTCCGGCAGAAAAGCCCCCACACTCAATCAGGCGCTGGCCGTCATCACCAGTCCGACGACACGCTCGGTGGCCAGCATTGCCCGCAGCGATAATGCCAAGGAAGCGGTCAAGCAAGGCCTGAAAAGCCGGGAGTCCGTTTATAAGACCAACCCCCAGGCGCTGTTGCGGGACGTCAAAACCATTCAGCGCGATTACAACAATATAGTGACTTTGTTAACCGGCCGGGTCAGCAAGACCTGGGGCAAGAAGGAAGTGAAACTGCCGTCGCGCGTGCAGTACATCAAGTACACGCAGAATTACATGAGTCGCGCGGTGGTGGATTTCGACAAGGGCGAGGTAACGATCGAAACTGTCGATGACAAGGATCCCAACACCAGCCTGAAAAACGCCATCGTCACCACGCTGCTCACGCCCAACGACCCGCGCGCTGTGGACCTTTTCTCCGACAGTGCCATTACCCTCACTAGCGAAAAAGAACCTTATTTGCTGGGCCTGATTGTTGACCATAATAAGAAGTCCATTGGTTCACCGGCTGAGGCTGAAGGCTTTGCGGATCATCTGCTCAAAACCAGCGCTGCCACACGCGAGGTGGAGGTCGATAACGGAAAAAAGAAAGCACTGTTCGTGAAATTTGCCATGGTGCCCAATTTCGAGAACAAGCAGGCCGAGAAATACAGTCACTTGGTCACTAAGTTCGCTGAGCAATATAAGGTCAGCCCGAGCCTGGTGTATGCCGTTATCCGCACCGAGAGCAATTTCAATCCTTTTGCCGTCAGTTCCGCGCCGGCCTATGGGTTGATGCAACTGGTGCCCAGCAGTGGCGGGCGTGAGGCTTATCGCCGGGCAAAGGGGCAGGACGAAGCGCCGTCCAAGCAATACCTGTTCGAGGCCGAGAACAACATCGAGTTGGGGACGGCCTACCTGAATGTCCTGACCTACAGTCAGCTCGAACCGGTGGCCAATTCAGTATCGCGGGAATATTGTGTGATTTCGGCGTACAACACCGGACCCGGCAATGTATTGCGGACTTTTTCCAGGGACAGGGTGGCGGCGGTGAACTCTATTAACAGCCTTTCGCCATCCGCGGTGTACCAGAAGTTGCGCACGAGCCTGCCCTACGATGAGACCCGGCAGTACTTATATAAGGTGGTGAATTACCGCAAGCAGTTTGTCAGGTAAATTGGGAAAATCTCAGTCGGTGGCCGGGTGGATGTGGAACTCGAGCACGTGTTCCCGGGCGGTGAGGTTTTCGGCCAGACGCCGGTAACTGTCTCTCTCACCGGTGCGTATGGTCATCTGGTATTCAAAAACCTTTCCCTCTTCTGACAACTGATAGCTCAGGTTGGCCACGGAGAAGCCATGTCCGGTGATCAGAGAGCGCATTTCGGGTTCGGGCAGCAATTCCTGGCGCTTGAAGCGTATATGCAGGCGCGCGTAATACTGCGAGGGGATGATGGCTTCGATCCAGCGGAACAGTGACAAGACACCGAGCGTGAGCAGGGTAGCGACAATCGCGGGAAAGTAAAAACCGATGCCGATCAGTATTCCGATCGAAGCGGTCATCCAGATAGACGCCGCTGTAGTGAGGCCACGTACGGTAAGACCGTCTTTCATGATCACACCGGCGCCGAGGAAGCCGATGCCGGTCATGATGCCCTGCGCCATGCGCGTGGGGTCGACGCGCAACGTCTCCAGCGGCGCATTTACCAGAAGCTGCCATTGGTAGACCGTCACCAGCATCAACAGGCTGGAGGCCGTGCAAACGAGGGTGTGGGTGCGAAATCCTGCCGGGCGGCCGTGGTAGGCGCGTTCCAGACCGATCAGTCCGCCGGCGGCTACCGCCGAGCCGAGATGTATCAAAATAGTGAGATATTCCCTTTCCACAAGAGCAGTTTAGCCGTATTTGTTGACGCTGCCACCGGCCGGTGGCACCCTTTTTGCAAGGAAAATCGGTAATAGAAGCTATTGTTAAAGATGTCTGACGGGTGCGTATAAAGCCGAGATGGATAACCCGATACTATTCTGATCCATGAGAAAACATGTCCATTAACATCGCGGTGCTGATTGCGGCTATTGTCATTGCCTCGATGGCGACGACGCTGTTCTTGCTATGGTTTTTTCGTACGCGTCTCCCGCACTCTCTCCTTCCTCACGATGCCTCCGGTACTACCGATAGTTACCTGAAAACTGTATTGGCACATGTCACTGATGGTCTCATCGCCTTCGATTCACAAGGTGCGATCAAGATGTTCAATCCGGTGGCGGAACGCATGTTCGGTTATCAGGAAAGTGAAGTCCGCGGAAAGTATGCCGACATGCTGCTGACGGACCTGCGCCAAAGTGCCGGTGGGCCTATTGAATTGGGCATGCGCGAGGTGGTCGGAACGCGCAAAAGCGGCGCGACCTTCCAGGTAGACGTGAGCGTGAGCGAATCCTCGCACGCTAATCAGCCGATCTATATCGTTGTCCTGCACGATGTGACTGAACGCCAGCAGGCCGAGCAGCGGCTGGCGTATCTCGCACATTGCGACGCCCTGACCGGTCTGCCGACACGCATGTTGTTCCACGATCGTGCGACACAGGCACTGGCGCGTGCCGATCGCGAGGAGAAACTCGTGGCAATCATGTATTTAGACCTCGACCACTTCAAGAACGTTAACGACAGCATGGGGCATCATGCCGGCGATGAATTACTGAAGGTGGTGGCCAAGCGTATCACCTCCTGTTTGCGCAACGTGGACACGGTGTCACGCATGGGCGGCGATGAATTCACGGTAATCCTGGAGAGCATTCCGCACATCGACAGCGCTATGATCGTGGCTGAAAAGATTCTCGATGTCATGCAGGAGCCGTTTCACCTGGATGGGCATGAAGTGCATGTCACGGCCAGTATCGGCATCACGTTCTATCCCATGGATGACAAGGAGCTGGCCAGCCTGGTCAAGCATGCCGATCAGGCCATGTACCGCGCCAAGCAGGCCGGCCGCAATAATTACCAGCTATTCGGCGCCGACATGGCGGAAAACGCGATGGCCGTGAAACAGATGGAAGAACAGATCGGCAGCGCACTCGAACGCGGTGAATTGAAATTGCACTATCAGCCGCGCGTG
Organism: Sulfuricaulis sp.; assembly: GCF_024653915.1. NCBI lineage: Bacteria > Pseudomonadati > Pseudomonadota > Gammaproteobacteria > Acidiferrobacterales > Acidiferrobacteraceae > Sulfuricaulis > Sulfuricaulis sp. The sequence goes on from NZ_JANLGY010000017.1 coordinate 49,232, forward strand.
GATGCGACAAGCGGAATGATCATGGGCGTCGAAGCCTTGCTGCGTTGGCAGCACCCGGAGATGGGTCTTATTTCCGCCAAGGATTTCATGCCATTGCTGGAGCGGTCCAAGCTCGTGTACACCGTGGATGAATGGGTGCTTCATACGGCCTGCCTACAGAACTACCATTGGCAGAAAATCGGATTGGCGACCGTGCGCGTCATGGTCAATATTTCGCCCTATCGCTTTCGCCGCAAAGGTCTCCCGGAGCTGGTCGACAAGGTTCTGAAGGAGACAGGCCTGCAACCGGAATTTCTTGAACTCGATGTGCCCACCGAAAATCTCGTGGGGATAGCGCACGAGAATTACCGCGCTGTCCTGCACAAGTTAAGTGACCTGGGCGTGAACGTGGCGCTGGTCGATCCGGCCATTGGCGGGAGCATTCTGGATTCCTTCCAGAAATTGCCCCAGTACGTGATGAAAATAGACCGTTCGTTTGTGCGCGATGCGGCGGTGGACGGCGATCACGCCGCTATCGTGCAGGCGGTCGTCAAGCTGGCCCGCACCATGAAGCTGAAAGTGGTCGCCGAAGGGGTGGAAACCAAGGAACAACTGGACGCACTGCGAGGTTATGGCTGTGACATGGTGCAGGGCTACCTGTTCAGCAAACCCGTGTCCACCGAGGACATTACCCGCATGCTGCGGGAAGGCAAGTCGTTGGTTTAGCCACGTACCGCAGTTGGCGTGGCATTTCCACTGCTTCATCGTTGATTCCAGTCGGGCTGTCACGTAAAATCCCGGTTCAGCCGGAAACACCCTTTTAGGCATTCAAGGCGGGAGAGAAGCACCAGAGAAACGGGCGCCTCTCCCGTTTTTGCGCGCCTGCGCGTCGAGAGGTTACTGGATTATGCCGTCTGCACTGCTTGCGCTGGAAGATGGTTCCCTGTTCTACGGGGAGTCCATCGGCATTCCGGGGCAGTCGGTGGGCGAGGTGGTGTTTAACACCGCCATGACCGGCTACCAGGAAATCCTGACCGATCCTTCCTACGCGCGTCAGATAGTCACGCTGACCTATCCCCACATCGGCAACACCGGCACCAATCCCGAGGACATGGAATCCGATGGTGTTTATGCCACCGGCCTGGTGATCCGCGACCTGCCGCTGGCCCACAGCAATTTCCGCGCGACCGAATCGTTGCCGGAATTCATGCGCCGTCACATGCTGGTCGGCATTGCCGGTATCGACACGCGTCGCCTCACGCGCTTGTTGCGTGAAAAGGGCGCGCAGAATGGATGCATCCTGGCCGTGGAGAAGGGCTCAAAGCTCAACAAGAAAGAGGCGCTGAAAGCTGCCCGCGCTTTCCCGGGGCTGAAGGGTATGGACCTTGCCAAGGTGGTGACGACGCGCAAGCCCTACGCCTGGGACGAGGGCCTGTGGGAGCTGGGCAAGGGCTACGTTAAGCAGGAGCATGCGCGGTTCCATGTAGTTGCCTACGACTACGGCATCAAGCGCAACATCCTGCGCATGCTGGCCGCGCGCGGTTGCCGCCTCACCGTGGTACCGGCTCAGACTCCGGCCGAAGAAGTATTAAAACTGAAACCGGACGGCGTGTTTCTGTCGAACGGCCCCGGCGATCCGGAACCCTGCGATTACGCCATTGAGGCAATTGCAAAAATTGTGAACACAGGTCTGCCGGTGTTTGGCATCTGCCTGGGACATCAACTTCTGGGCCTGGCCTCCGGTGCGCGCACGATCAAAATGAAATTTGGCCATCATGGCGCGAATCACCCGGTGATCGATATCGAGTCGGGCCGCGTCATGATCACCAGCCAGAACCACGGTTTTGCCGTGGACGAAGCAGGGATGCCATCCAACCTGCGTGTCACGCATCGTTCTCTGTTCGATGGCACGGTGCAGGGGTTGCAACGCACCGACAAGCCGGCGTTCTGTTTCCAGGGGCATCCGGAAGCCAGCCCTGGCCCGCATGATGTTTCACCTTTGTTTGATCGCTTCATTGAATCGATGAATCAGAACCAAACCACAGGGAGCACGGGGAAGACTTCCGTTCAACCCGCATCTCCGCGTGCCCCTGTAGTCAAATAATCATGCCAAAAAGAACTGACATCAAAAGCATAATGATTATCGGGGCCGGTCCGATCATCATCGGACAGGGTTGCGAATTCGACTATTCGGGCGCGCAGGCCTGCAAGGCGCTCAAGGAGGAGGGCTATCGCGTCATCCTCGTCAATTCCAATCCGGCCACCATCATGACCGATCCGGAGATGGCCGACGCGACCTACATCGAGCCTATCACCTGGCCCACGATTTCCAAGATTATCGAGAAGGAGCGTCCGGACGCGCTGCTCCCGACCATGGGCGGCCAGACAGCGCTCAATACGGCGCTCGATCTGGCGCGCGAAGGCGTGCTGGAAAAATTCGGCGTGCAGATGATCGGCGCCACGCGCGATGCCATCGACAAGGCTGAAGACCGCGAGCGCTTCAAGAAGGCCATGGAAACCATCGGCCTCAAGTGCGCGCGCGGCGCCATTGCCCACAGTATGGAGGAAGCGTTGCAGGTACAGGCGGCGATCGGCTTCCCCGTCATCATCCGCCCCTCCTTTACGCTCGGTGGCACGGGTGGCGGCATCGCCTACAACAAGGATGAATTCGTCATCATTTGCGAGCGTGGCCTGGATGCCTCGCCCACGCGCGAATTGCTGATCGAGGAATCCATCATCGGCTGGAAGGAATACGAGATGGAGGTGGTGCGCGATCGCCTGGACAACTGCATCATTATCTGTTCGATTGAGAATATTGATCCCATGGGCGTGCATACCGGCGATTCCATCACGGTAGCGCCGGCGCAGACGCTGACCGACAAGGAATATCAGATTATGCGTGACGCCTCGATCGCCTGTCTGCGCGAGATCGGGGTGGATACCGGCGGCTCGAACGTGCAGTTTGCAATCAACCCGAAAGACGGGCGCATGATCATCGTGGAGATGAACCCGCGCGTCTCGCGCTCCTCGGCACTGGCCTCCAAGGCCACGGGTTTTCCGATTGCCAAGATCGCCGCCAAGCTGGCGGTCGGTTATACGCTGGATGAGCTGAAGAACGACATTACCGGCGGCAAAACGCCAGCCTCGTTCGAGCCCACGATTGATTATGTGGTGACAAAAATTCCACGTTTTACCTTCGAGAAATTCCCCAAGGCCGATCCGACGCTGACCACCCAGATGAAATCGGTGGGAGAGGCGATGGCGATTGGCCGCACCTTCCAGGAGTCGTTTCAAAAGGCGCTACGCTCGCTCGAAACCGGAAGCTACGGCCTCGAATCGCGACTCGATCCTGCCGCCGACAAGGACGAAACGCGCAAGCGCCTGGTGCTCGCGCTGCGTGTGCCGGGATCGGAGCGCATCTGGCATCTGGCCGATGCCATGCGCTTTGGTATGACTCGGGAAGAAATATTTGATTTATGCCACATCGATCCCTGGTTTCTGGCACAGATCGCCGATCTGGTTGAAACCGAAAAAACCATTGCGAAGTTTGGCAGGAAGAAACCATCCGCCGATCTGCTGCGCGCCTGGAAGCGCAAGGGTTTTTCCGATCGTCGTTTGGCCCAGCTGATGAAAGTGCCCGAAAAGAAAGCGCGTAAATGGCGTCATTCAGCCAAAGTGCGCCCGGTCTACAAGCGCGTTGATTCCTGCGCCGCTGAATTTGCCTCGTCCACGGCCTACATGTATTCCACCTATGAAGAGGAGTGCGAGGCCGCGCCCGAGAAAAAGAAAAAAATTATCGTGCTGGGAGGCGGACCGAACCGTATCGGCCAGGGCATTGAGTTCGATTACTGCTGCGTGCACGCCTCCTTTGCGCTGCGCGAAGACGGCTACCAGACCATCATGATCAACTGTAATCCGGAGACCGTGTCCACGGACTATGACACCTCCGACCGGCTGTACTTCGAACCGCTGACGCTGGAAGATGTGCTCGAAATCATTCATCTGGAAAAGCCCGAAGGCGTGATCGTGCAGTACGGCGGACAAACCCCGCTCAAGCTCGCTCGCGGGCTCGAGGCGGCGGGCGCACCGATTATCGGCACCAGCCCGGAATCGATCGACGTGGCCGAAGACCGCGAACGATTCCAGAAGTTGCTTAAAAAACTGAAGCTGTTGCAGCCGCCCAACGCCACCGCGCGCACAGCACAGGAGGCGGTGAAGCTGGCCGACAAGATCGGATACCCGCTGGTCGTGCGCCCTTCCTACGTGCTCGGCGGGCGTGCCATGGAAATCGTGCACGCACGCGAGGACCTGGAAACTTACATGCGCGTGGCGGTGCGCGTATCCGAGGATTCGCCGGTGTTGCTGGATCGCTTCCTCAACGACGCGACCGAAGTGGATGTCGACGCCGTGTCCGACGGCAAGCAGGTCATTATTGGTGGCATCATGGAGCATATCGAGGAGGCCGGCGTGCACTCCGGCGATTCGGCCTGTTCATTGCCGCCGTTTTCCCTGTCGAAGAAAATACAGGATGAAATGCGCGAACAGACTGTCAAAATGGCCAAGGCACTGAAGGTGGTCGGGCTGATGAACGTGCAGTTTGCCATCCAGAATGGCAAGGTTTACGTGTTAGAGGTGAACCCGCGTGCCTCGCGTACGGTGCCTTTCGTTTCCAAAGCCACAGGGCGGCCGTTGGCCAAGATTGCGGCGCGTTGCATGGCAGGACAGTCACTGAAGAAGCAGGGCGTGTCCGGGGAGATTGTGCCTTCCTATTACTCGGTGAAGGAAGCGGTGTTTCCGTTCATCAAGTTCCCCGGCGTGGATACGATACTGGGCCCGGAGATGAAATCGACCGGTGAGGTTATGGGTGTTGGCCGCAGTTTTGGTGAGGCCTTTACCAAATCCCAGATCGCCGCGGGCAGTCCGATCCCGAACAGTGGTCGTATTTTCATCAGTGTTCGCGATGCGGATCAGATAGGGGTGGTCGAGGTCGCACGCTACTTTAGCAAGCACGGATTTGAGGTTCTGGCCACCCGTGGAACCGCCGCGGTGCTGGAGGCCGGTGGTGTCACCACGCGCGCGGTCAGCAAGCTGTCCGAGGGGCGGCCGAATATCATCGACATGATCATGAATGACGAGATTGACATAATTCTCAATACGGTTTCTGATAAACAAAGTCTCGCCGATTCATACGCCATCCGGCGCGAGGCTTTGCAGCATAAAGTGACTAACTACACGACGCTCGCGGCAGCGAAGGCCGCCTGTGAGGCACACCGTGCAGCCGGGCACATGCGTGTCAGTCGGCTGCAAGACCTTCATAAGGAACTTGTATGAAAAAGACGCCCATGACCGTCACGGGGGCAGAGAAGCTGAAAGTCGAGCTTCACCGCCTGAAGACCGTGGAGCGTCCACGCATTATCCGTGCGATTGCTGAGGCGCGTTCACACGGCGACCTTTCGGAGAACGCCGAGTATCACGCGGCCAAGGAACAGCAGGGCTTTGTCGAAGGGCGCATTGCCGATCTCGACCTCAAGCTCGCGACGGCGCAGGTCATTGATCCCTTGACGGTCAACGCCAACGGTCGGGTGGTGTTCGGAGCCACGCTGAACCTCATCGATGAGCAGTCGAGTGAGGAGGTGACTTACCAGATTGTCGGAGATTATGAGGCGGATATTGCTTCGGGAATGATTTCCATCAGTTCACCGATCGCCCGCGCACTCATCGGCAAGGAATTGGGCGATGTGGTTGAGGTGCAGGTGCCGGGTGGTGTGCGCTCCTACGAGATTCTTGCTATCCGTTATATCTGATCTGTTTTCCTTTATTCTGGAAGTTTCAGGCGCGCTTTTTTCGCCCGGCGGTAGATGACCGCCATGCGGCCGATTTCCTGCACGGCCTCGGCCCTGGTCGTTTCACAGATTTCCTCCAGCAGCGTGTGTCGCGCGTCACGATCGATCCCCGGCAGACGAATCTTGAGCAGTTCGTGGGCGTCGAGCGCTTGGGTTATTTCCTTGACTACCGCGGCCGTAACACCGGCATTTCCTACCTGTATCACGGGTTTAAAGTGATGGGCCAGCGCCTTCAGATATTTCCGCTGTTTAGCACTCAAAGCCATATATATAATGAATCGCTACTCACTCACGTTCATGAATTTGCGCATCATACCGCAGCCCCGCCCAATCCCCCATGCCCCGCACCAAGAGCAGCCAGCGTTGGCTGGCGCGTAACGCCAAGGACAAATACGTCAAGCGCGCGCGCGAGGAAGGCGCTCGTTCGCGTGCGATTTACAAGCTTGAGGAAATTGACCGCCGCGATCACCTGCTGCGACCGGACATGACGGTGATTGATCTGGGCGCCGCACCGGGAGGCTGGTCCCAATACGTCAAAAGCCGCGTGGGTGAGTCTGGAAGGGTGCTGGCGCTGGATATCCTGCCGATGGAGCCGATTGTCGGCGTCGAGTTCATCGAGGGCGATTTCACGGAACAGCCGGTGCTAGACTTGTTAATGCAGCGTATCCAGGGCAAACCGGTGGATCTTGTAATCTCGGACCTGGCCCCCAATATGACTGGTGTGGCCTCCGTGGATCAGGCGCGTGGCATGAATCTGGCGGAACTTGTGCTCGAATTCTCCGACAAATCGCTGAAGCCGGGAGGTTCGCTGCTCATCAAAGCCTTTCAGGGCTCAGGGTTTAACGAGTTATACGCACAATTGCGCCGACGCTTCGAAAAGCTCGTGGCACGCAAACCATCGGCATCGCGCGCGGAGAGCAAGGAAATTTATCTTCTGGGCAGGGGGTTTAGAGGTGTCTGAGCAAAAACGTTGTTTGCCAGGAGACATCATAGGAAAATGCGGGTATGGGATGAAGGCGCCATTACGGGTGCTGCGGGCAAGGAAATAATGCGGCCCTACTTCGTTTGTTTTTATTAAGAGGTAATACTTGAACAATCTCACCAAGAATCTCCTGTTGTGGCTCGTCATCGCCATTGTGCTGATGTCGGTATTCAACAATTTCGGTAACCGCCAGCAGGCCACGCGCCCGATGGAATACTCGACCTTTGTCCAGAAAGTCCGCGGCGATGAAGTCGAACGGGTTACGATCCAGGGCCGTGAAATCACGGGCAAGCTCAAGGGCGGCGAGAGTTTCACCACCTACAATCCGGGCGACCAGCAGATCTTCAACGACCTTATTGACCGCAAGGTTCAGTTTGAAGGCAAGCCGCAGGAAGAACAGTCACTGTTGTTGACCATTTTCATCAACTGGTTCCCGCTGTTGTTGTTGGTCGGTGTTTGGGTATTCTTCATGCGCCAGATGCAGGGCGGCATGGGTGGCCGCGGCGCCATGAGTTTCGGCAAGAGCAAGGCACGCATGTTGTCCGAGGAGCAGAACAAGATCACCTTTGACGACGTCGCCGGTGTCGAAGAGGCCAAGGAAGAAGTGGGCGAGCTGGTGGAATTCCTGCGCGATCCTTCCAAATTCCAGAAACTCGGCGGCCGTATTCCCAAGGGCGTGCTTATGACCGGAGCGCCCGGGACCGGCAAGACGCTGCTCGCCAAGGCCATCGCCGGCGAGGCCAAAGTGCCGTTCTTTTCTATTTCCGGTTCTGACTTTGTCGAGATGTTCGTCGGCGTTGGTGCCTCGCGCGTGCGCGACATGTTCGAGCAGGCCAAGAAGCACGCACCCTGTATTATCTTCATTGACGAAATTGATGCCGTCGGACGCCAGCGCGGTGCCGGTCTGGGCGGCGGTCACGACGAGCGTGAACAGACGCTGAACCAGCTGCTGGTCGAGATGGACGGGTTCGAGGGTACCGAGGGCGTGATCGTGATCGCCGCGACCAACCGGCCGGACGTGCTCGACCCGGCCCTGCTGCGCCCCGGTCGTTTCGACCGCCAGGTGTACGTGCCGCTGCCCGACATCCGCGGGCGCGAGCAGATACTCAAGGTGCACATGCGCAAGGTGCCGGTATCGGATGACGTGGATGCCAATATTATTGCCCGCGGCACACCCGGTTTCTCCGGTGCCGATCTGGCCAACCTCGTGAACGAGGCGGCGCTGTTTGCCGCGCGCTTCAACAAGCGCCTCGTGGACATGCAGGATTTTGAGAAGGCCAAAGACAAAGTCATCATGGGCGCGGAACGCCGCTCCATTGTCATGCCGGAAAAGGAGCGCATGAACACCGCCTATCACGAGTCCGGTCACACGGTGGTGGCGAAGTCGCTGCCGAACACCGATCCGGTGCACAAGGTGACTATCATCCCGCGCGGTCGCGCGCTCGGTGTCACCATGCAGTTGCCGACGGAAGACCGCTACAGCCACGACCGCGAGTCGTTACTCTCGACCATATCGGTGCTAATGGGCGGACGCATTGCCGAAGAAGTGTTCATGCACCAGATGACCACCGGCGCTTCCAACGATTTCGAGCGTGCCACTGATCTGGCGCGCAACATGGTCATGCGCTGGGGCATGTCCGACGTGCTGGGCACGCGCGTCTATGGCGATAACCAGAGTGAAGTGTTTCTGGGACGCGACGTGATGACACACAAGAACATGAGCAATGCCGTGGCCGAGGCGGTGGACAAGGAGATTCGTCGTATTGTCGACGAACAGTATGCGCGGGCGCGCGCCATCATCGAGGAGAACCGCGAAAAAGTTGAAAAAATGGCGAAAGCACTGCTGGAATGGGAGACGCTTGAATCCGACCAGATCGAGGACATCATGAAGGGCAGGGAACCGCGCCCGCCGGCAGACACGGGTGGTAAGCCCAAGGGCGATGTTGGCAGCCCGAAGAAGCCGAGCGGCAAGGCCGTGAAGCCGCGCCTCGATTCACCCGCGGGCGAACACTGAACTGAAATGACAGTTCTGGATTGCGCCGGGCGGCCGCTCGATTTGCGCCGTCCAGCGGTGATGGGCATCCTGAATATCACCCCCGATTCTTTTTCAGACGGGGGTGTTTTTTTGTCTCCTGATAAAGCGATTGCCCAGGCACTGCGGATGGCGGAGGCGGGTGCCGATATTATCGATATTGGTGGCGAATCCACGCGACCCGGCGCGCGGCCAGTATCGGCGCAGGAGGAAATTGACCGGGTGCTTCCGGTGGTGGAAGCGCTGCACAAGAAAATTCCTCTGCCCATTTCGATAGACACTTCCAAACCCGAAGTCATGCGCGCCGCCGTCAAGGCCGGGGCGGGGTTTATCAATGATGTGCGCGCCCTGCGCGAAGCCGGCGCACTGGAGGCGTCGAAGCAGCTCGGTGTGCCGGTGTGCCTGATGCACATGTCTGGCGAACCGCGCACCATGCAGGATGCCCCCCGCTACGCCGATGTGGTGGGTGAGGTTCGGGATTTTCTCGAGGAACGGCTGGGCGCCTGTATGAATGCGGGCATTCCGGCGCAACGGCTGGTCATTGATCCCGGCTTCGGTTTCGGCAAGACGCTGGAACATAATATAGAATTACTGCGTGGCCTGAAGAAGCTGCAAAGTCTGGGCGCACCGGTGCTGGTCGGGTTGTCGCGCAAGTCCATGATCGGCCAGTTGCTGGGTTTGCCGGTGGAACAGCGACTGTACGCAAGTGTGGCGCTGGCCGTGATGGCGGTGCAGCAAGGTGCCTGTATTGTGCGGGTACACGATGTCGGTCCGACGGTCGAGGCGCTGCGCATGTGGGCCGCCGTGTATCCCGAAAGCATGAGAGAATAGAACATGAGCCATAAACGCCGTTTTTTCGGCACCGATGGTATCCGCGGGAAAGTAGGTGAAGAACCGATCACGCCGGAAACCGTGCTCAAGCTTGGCTGGGCGGCGGGTCGTGTGCTGGGCCAGGGATCGACCGAACACGCTGTAATTCTGATTGGAAAGGACACGCGCGTTTCCGGTTACCTGCTGGAGTCCCTGCTCGAAGCCGGTCTCTCGGCCGCCGGGGTAGACATCCGTCTGCTCGGACCGATGCCGACACCCGCCATTGCCTATCTGACTCGCACGGCCCGTGCCCGTGCCGGCATTGTAATTTCAGCCTCGCACAATCCATTCGATGACAACGGCATCAAGTTTTTTTCCTCCGAGGGTACCAAGCTGCCGGATGATGTTGAGTTCGCTATTGAAGACATGATGCAACAGCCGCTGGCGACCGCTGGACCCGATGCACTGGGCAAGGCTTGGCGCTACGAAGATGCCGGAGGACGCTACATCGAATTTTGCAAAAGCACCTTCCCCCACCGTTTGAGTCTGGAAGGACTCAAGATTGTCGTGGACTGTGCGAACGGGGCGGCCTATCACATCGCGCCCCTTGTATTCAGCGAACTCGGTGCTGAAGTCGTGGCGGTGGCGAATGAGCCTGACGGCTTCAACATAAACCACGAATGTGGCGCCACCTTTCCGATTTTTCTCAAGAAGACCGTGCTGGCGCACAAGGCCGATCTCGGTATTGCGTTGGACGGTGACGGCGACCGGGTGATCATGGTCGATAGTCGAGGTGAAATCGTGGATGGCGATCACCTGCTTTACATCATTGCCATGGACCGGAAGCAGTCAGGGCGGTTGCACGGCGGGGTGGTAGGCACGCTTATGAGCAATCTCGGACTGGAACACGCCTGCGGCAGACTGGGCGTTCCTTTCAAGCGCGCGGCGGTCGGCGATCGTCACGTGCTGAGCATGCTGAACGAACATGATTGGGAGTTGGGGGGTGAGACTTCCGGCCATATCATTTGCCTCGATCGTTCCAGCACGGGTGATGGCATCATCGCTGCATTGCAGGTGCTGGCGGCCATGCGCGGGACCGGCAAGACCCTCGCCGATCTCAAAAGCGGTCTCGAGATTTATCCGCAGACCATGATCAATGTGCGCATGTCACGCCGTTTTGACGTCAAGGAATCACCGCGTGTGCAGCAGGCCCTCAAGGCAGTTGAAAATGAGCTGGCGGACAATGGACGCGTGGTACTGCGTGCTTCGGGCACCGAGCCGGTGGTGCGTGTCATGGTCGAGGGCCGCGACGCCGTGCAGGTCGAGCGTCTGACCCGTCATCTCGCCGATACCGTGAAAAGCGCGGCCGAAGCCGCGGCGTGACGGAAAGAAATGAATAGACAGGATTTACAGGGCGAAGCGGAGTAGTCGCCGATGTACTTAACGTACATCGGCGCCGCTGAGCGCCCGCACATGGATGTGCGGGCCGGGGAAAAACGAAGCCCTGCCGCGACGCCAGGGAAGGCATACTTGCCGTCCCTGGCGAGACCATGAAAACTTCGACATACTCGGCCCCGCCATCCGTGGCGGGGCGCTCGCCGGGACGAAGACATGTTAAGTGTCTTCGTCTGTTTCCGGCTCGCCCTGCTTAATCCTGTCCATTTTCTGGTTTTTGCCTTTCTGAAATTGCTTTCCCACGCCGGCATCGGTAACATCGCGCCCGTTTTTCGAGAGATTTAAGACGAATATGGGGAGGTCCTGATGACGAAGCGTCGGCCACTGGTGGCGGGCAATTGGAAGATGAATGGCTCGCGGACGGAATCTGCGGCCCTCCTGGACGGAATCAAAAAAGGCATCAGTTCCACGTCCAAGGCAGAAGCGGCTGTGTGCCCCCCGTATGTCCTGATACCGTTGGCGGCCGAGAAACTGGCCGGGAGTGCGGTGGCTTGGGGCGGGCAGAACCTGTCGGTGCATAAATCTGGCGCCTTTACCGGCGAGATCTCCGGTCCGATGCTCAAGGATTACGGCTGTACTTATGTTATCGTCGGTCATTCCGAGCGTCGCACGCTGTATGGCGAAAATGACGCCATGGTGACTGAGAAGTACGGTGCGGCCCAAGCCGTGGGATTGATACCTATATTATGTGTTGGCGAGACCCTGCAGGAACGGGAAGCGAATCAGACCGAGGCGGTTGTAGCGCGCCAGCTTGATGCCGTGCTGAGCAAGCATGGCATCGCCAGTTTCAAGAATGCCGTGATCGCTTATGAGCCCGTCTGGGCCATCGGCACTGGCAAGACGGCGACACCCCAGCAGGCCCAGGATGTGCACCGTTTTATCCGCAGCCGACTGGCGACCAAGGATAAAACCATAGCGGAAAGCACGCGCATTCTTTATGGCGGCAGCATGAAGGGCAGCAACGCGAAGGAGCTTCTGGCCCAGGCAGATATTGATGGGGGCTTGATCGGCGGGGCGTCGCTGCAAGCGGACGAGTTCCTGACGATTTGCCACGCAGCCGACTGACAATTGCATATCCATGTGCATCGGAGTTAATTGATGAGAGACATAGTATTAGTTGTTGATGTCATTGCGGCCGTGGCGCTGATCGGCCTGATCCTGTTGCAACAGGGTAAGGGCGCGGATATTGGCGCCGCTTTTGGCAGCGGCGCCTCGCAAACCTTGTTTGGCAGCCGCGGTTCGGCCAATTTTTTGACGCGCACGACGGCAATTCTGGGAACGGTCTTTTTCCTCTCCAACCTGGGAATGGCCTGGTTGCATGCGCAACAGACGGTGCCAGCGAGCGTTACGAAGAGTGTGGTTATTGAACAGCCGGCAAAAACCGAGACGCCGGCACTACCCACCGATGTCCCCGCCGTGCCCAAGGCGCCCGAAGTGCCCAGGTGATGTAACGCGTTTCACGTTACGGGTTTTGAATTCAAGCCGACGTGGTGAAATTGGTATACACGCTACCTTGAGGTGGTAGTGGCGAAAGCCGTGAGAGTTCGAGTCTCTCCGTCGGCACCATTCAGTCTTGTGTTATCCCGCGTGTATTGTGTGACGTAAAATAATGTTTACACCGCTCGTATCAATAGGTGTTCTTTATACCCCTAAAAGTGACTTAACCCTTTGAAGGGTATCGGTTTGTGTTCCTGTTGTTTGCTTGACATCCTTTGCAGCGAAAGCCTAGACTCGCCGGCTCATTCATTTTCATGCGCGGATTGAACTCCGCTGGTGAATTCCCGGGGCTCGGATGCTGCAAGCTTATCTTCCCATCCTGATATTTATTGGCGTTGCCCTGGTCATGGGTGGCGTTATCGTTCTGGCTGGCCGGGTGCTGGGCCCGAATCGTCCGGACAGTGCCAAGCTATCGCCTTATGAATGCGGTTTTGAGGCATTCGAAGACACGCGCATGAAGTTCGACGTGCGTTATTACCTCGTCGCCATCCTTTTCATCATTTTTGACCTCGAAATTGCATTCCTGTTTCCCTGGGCCGTGGCGTTGCAGGAAATCGGTATGTTCGGTTTTGTTTCCATGATGGTATTTCTCGGCATTCTTGTGGTCGGTTTCATTTATGAATGGAAGAAAGGCGCTTTAGAATGGGAGTAGCGACATGAGCCGTGGAGCAGGGGCCCCGCGCATTGTGCGGGGATGCGACCGGCGAGTTGGCGCAGGCCGCCGACAAGAATTTACGTCCGTGTTGTACAGTTTTTCGGAGGCGGCGAAGGTGTTCTGTATTGTGGGGAAAGATCGTGGGTATTGAAGGCGTTCTGGAGAAAGGCTGGGTGACCACGAAGGCTGACACGCTTATTAATGCCGCGCGCACGGGCTCGCTCTGGCCCATGACTTTCGGGTTGGCCTGCTGCGCGGTAGAAATGATGCACGCGGCGGCCGCGCGCTACGACATGGATCGGTTCGGCATCGTCTTCCGGCCCAGTCCGCGGCAGTCGGACGTCATGATCGTGGCCGGGACGCTGGTGAACAAGATGGCGCCGGCCCTGCGCAAAGTCTACGACCAGATGGCCGAGCCGCGCTGGGTGATTTCCATGGGCTCCTGTGCCAACGGCGGTGGCTATTACCATTATTCCTATTCCGTGGTGCGCGGTTGCGACCGCATCGTGCCGGTGGACGTTTACGTGCCGGGCTGCCCGCCGACGGCCGAGGCCCTGTTGTACGGCATCATTCAGCTGCAAAAAAAGATTCGCCGCACCAATACCATCGCCCGCTAGCGCCCGAGGAATCCGGACCATGACTGATTCAAATCAGGAGCTTGTCGCACACGCCCGGGAATTGCTGGGTGCGTCGATCACGGCTGTGCGTGAGTCGGTCGGCCAGCTGACGCTGGAAGTGCGGCGCGACGATGTTCTTTCAGTCTGTACCCGATTGCGCGACGATCCCGCGTTTGCCTTCGTTCAACTGATGGATCTGTGTGGTGTGGATTATCTCGATTACGGGCGGGAATCACCGGCGGGTCCTAGATCGGGGCCGCGGTTTGCCGTGGCGTATCAGCTGTTGTCACTGAAGCATAACCGGCGCATTCGGCTGCATGCCTGGCTGGACGATGAAATGCCGCAGATTGCTTCCGTGACCGGCATCTGGAACTCGGCCAGCTGGTACGAGCGCGAGGCCTTCGATCTTTTTGGCATCGTGTTCGAGGGGCATCCGGACCTGCGACGCATCCTCACCGATTACGGATTCGTGGGCCATCCATTCCGCAAAGACTTTCCGCTCATCGGTCAGGTCGAGATGCGTTACGACCCTGAAAAACAGCGCGTTGTGTACCAGCCGGTGTCGATCGAGCCACGCGTGCTGGTGCCACGCGTGATCCGTGAAGAAGGTTTTGCCAAGGGTTAATGATCGTGGCTGAGATCAGAAATTACACGATGAATTTTGGGCCGCAACACCCGGCGGCGCACGGCGTGTTGCGCCTGGTGCTCGAACTCGACGGCGAGGTTATCCAGCGTGCCGACCCGCATATCGGCCTGTTGCATCGTGCCACTGAGAAACTGGCCGAGTCCAAGCCCTACAACCAGTCCATCGGTTACATGGACCGCCTCGATTACATCTCGATGATGTGCAGCGAACATGCCTACGTGCTGGCCATCGAGAAGTTGCTTGGTATCGAGCCACCGCTGCGCGCGCAATACGTCCGTGTGTTGTTCGACGAGATCACGCGCATCCTCAATCACCTGTTTTGGCTCGGCGCGCACGCGCTTGACGTCGGCGCCATGACCGTGTTCCTTTACTGTTTCCGCGAGCGCGAGGACCTGTTTGATTGCTACGAGGCGGTATCGGGGGCGCGCATGCACGCCACCTATTACCGGCCGGGTGGCGTTTACCGCGATCTGCCCGACAGCATGCCGCAGTACCTGCCGTCCAAATTGCGCGACGCCGATGACCTGACGCGGTTGAATGCCAACCGCCAGGGCTCGTTGCTCGATTTCATCTGGGATTTCACGGAGCGGTTCCCGAAACATATCGACGAATACGAAACCCTGCTGACCGACAACCGCATCTGGAAACAGCGTACCGTGGGCATCGGCGTGGTATCGCCGGAGCGCGCGGTGCAACTTGGCTTCAGCGGCCCCATGCTGCGCGGCTCGGGCGTTGAGTGGGACCTGCGCAAGAAACAGCCTTACGAAGTTTATGACCGCATGGATTTTGACATTCCCGTGGGGGTCAACGGTGACTGCTACGACCGCTACCTGGTACGGGTCGAGGAGATGCGCCAGTCCAACCGCATCGTGCGCCAGTGCGTCGAATGGCTGCGGAACAATCCCGGGCCGGTAATGATTGGTGATCGGAAGATCGCCCCTCCGAAACGTGAAGACATGAAGGACGACATGGAATCGCTCATTCACCACTTCAAGCTTTTCACGGAAGGCTACTGTGTTCCGGAAGGCGAGGCCTATGCAACGGTCGAGCACCCCAAAGGCGAATTCGGCGTGTTCATGATCTCGGACGGCGCGAACAAACCTTACCGGGTAAAAATTCGCTCCGCCGGTTTCGCCCATCTGGCGGCGCTCGACGAGATGACCCGCGGCCACATGATCGCTGACGTGGTGGCGATCATCGGCACGCTTGACATCGTTTTCGGGGAGATCGACCGATGAAGCCGCAATCGAATACGGTCCCGAAGACCGGTCTGCTCTCCGAATCTTCGCGCGCCGAGATCGACCGCTGGATTACCAAGTACCCCCCGGACCGGAAGCAGGCGGCCGTGATGGCGGCGCTGAGTATTGCCCAGGAGCAGAACGGCGGCTGGCTGTCGGTTGAGCTGATCGAGGCGGTGGCGGAATACCTTGAAATACCACCCATTGCGGCGCACGAAGTGGCGACCTTTTATACCATGTACGATCTCAAGCCCGTGGGCCGCCACAAGGTTTGTGTCTGTACCAATATTTCTTGTCAGCTGAACGGTTCCAGCCGGATCATGAACCATATCCAGAAGCGGCTCGGCATCAAACCGGGTGAGACCACGACCGGTGGAAAGTTTACGCTCAAGGAAGTCGAATGCCTGGCCGCCTGCGGTGGCGCTCCCATGATGATGATCGGTAAAAAATATTACGAGAATCTCACCCCCGAGAGAGTGGATGAGATTTTGGGCAAGCTGGAATAACGCCGTGGCCAACGAACTCTGTTTCAAGAATCTCCATCTCAACCAACCGTGGCGGCTCTCGGTTTACAAGGACACCGGCGGGTACGATACTTGGAAAAAAATCCTGAAGGACAAGACGCCGCCGGAAAAAATCATCGATGAGCTAAAAAAATCCGCCTTGCGTGGACGGGGTGGTGCGGGATTCTCCACGGGCCTGAAATGGTCCTTCATGCCGAAGAACACGCCGGGCCAGAAGTATAT
The DNA here is from genome assembly GCF_024653915.1 of Sulfuricaulis sp. NCBI lineage: Bacteria > Pseudomonadati > Pseudomonadota > Gammaproteobacteria > Acidiferrobacterales > Acidiferrobacteraceae > Sulfuricaulis > Sulfuricaulis sp. The sequence goes on from NZ_JANLGY010000017.1 coordinate 65,732, forward strand.
TGTGTGCAATTCCGATGAGGGCGAGCCGGGCACATTTAAGGACCGCGATATCTTGCGCTTCAATCCGCATTCCCTGATCGAGGGCATGGCCATAGCCGGTTACGCCATCGGCGCCACCGTGGGTTACAACTACATCCGCGGCGAGTTTTGGGAGCCGTTCGAGCGCTGTGAAGCCGCGCTCCGCGAAGCCTATGACGCCGGCCTGCTCGGCAAAAATATCCTGGGCTCGGGCGTCGATTTCGATTTGCATAACCACTTGGGTGCCGGCGCCTATATCTGTGGTGAGGAAACCGCGCTGCTCGAATCCCTTGAGGGCAAAAAGGGCCTGCCGCGCTTCAAGCCCCCGTTTCCGGCGAATTATGGTTTGTTCGGGCGGCCGACCACCATTAATAATACCGAGACACTGGCATCCGTTCCGGACATTATAAGGAATGGTGCCGACTGGTTTCTCAAGATCGGCAAGCCCAATAACGGCGGGCCAAAGCTTTTCTCCGTATCAGGCCATGTCAACAAACCCGGTAATTACGAAGTCCCGCTCGGGATGCCGTTCGCGAAGCTGCTGGAAATGGCTGGCGGCGTGCGCCAAGGCCGCCATCTCAAGGCAGTTATTCCCGGAGGTTCGTCGGCCAATGTGCTGCCGGCCGGGGTCATGATGGAAGTGACCATGGATTATGACGCGCTCGCCAAAGCCGGTTCCATGCTGGGCTCGGGCGGGGTAATTGTGATGGACGACACGACCTGCATGGTGCACGCGCTGGCGCGTATCGCCCATTTTTATTTTGAAGAATCCTGTGGCCAATGCACGCCGTGTCGCGAAGGCACCGGCTGGATGTCGCGCGTTATCCATCGCATTGAGCATGGAGAAGGCCGGCCCGAGGATCTCGACATGCTCACGGACGTGGCCTCCAACATCGAGGGGCGCACCATCTGCGCACTCGGTGATGCCGCGGCCTGGCCGGTAAAAAGTTTCATCAAACATTTCCGCAGCGAGTTCGAATATCACATCGAGCATCGCCAGTGCATGCCGGGAACCTTGGGGAGCCGCGCATGAGCGTGAGCGCGGATAAAATGAAACTCCCGGTTGCGCCCGACACGGTCACGATCGAAGTCGATGGCCGCAAGTTGCAGGCACGCAAGGGCGAGATGTTGATCAAAGTAACCGATGCCGCTGGCATATACATTCCGCGATTCTGCTACCACCACAAGTTGTCGATTGCGGCCAACTGCCGCATGTGTCTGGTGGACGTGGAAAAAGCGCCCAAACCGCTGCCGGCCTGCGCCACGCCGGTGATGGATGGCATGGTGGTGAGCACCCGCTCCGAGCGGGCGCGCACGGCGCAGAAAGGCACCATGGAATTTCTGCTGATCAATCACCCGCTCGATTGCCCAATCTGCGATCAGGGCGGCGAATGCGAATTGCAGGACTTGGCCGTGGGTTACGGCAAGAGTGCTTCGCGCTATGCCGAGGTTAAGCGCATTGTGAAGGATCGGGACATCGGACCGTTGATCTCGACCGAGATGACCCGCTGCATTCACTGCACCCGCTGTGTGCGCTTCGGCCAGGAGATCGCCGGCGTGATGGAGTTCGGTGGCTTGGGGCGCGGCGAGCACATGGAGATACGCACCTTCCTTAATCGCAGCGTGGATTCCGAACTGTCCGGTAACGTTATCGACCTCTGTCCCGTGGGGGCGCTGACCTCCAAGCCCTTCCGTTTCACCGCGCGCACCTGGGAACTGGCGGATCATGCTTCGATCAGCCCGCACGATTGCGTCGGCGCGAATATTATCGTGCAGACCTTGCACGGACGTGTGAAACGCGTGTTGCCACGTGAAAACGAGGCCGTCAACGAAGTCTGGTTGGCTGACCGCGATCGTTTCAGTTACGAAGCCTTGAACGGCGAGGACCGCCTGCGGGTTCCGATGATCCGGCGCGGCACCGAGTGGGAGGAAACCGACTGGCCCACGGCCCTGGAATACACCGTGGCAGGCCTCAGAAAAGTGCTGGAAACGCATGGCCCTGAAGGCCTCGGAGCGCTGGCGGCACCCATCTCCACGTCGGAGGAATTTTATCTGTTGCAGAAACTCATGCGCGCCCTCGGCAGCGGCAACGTGGACCATCGCCTGCGTCAGATGGATTTCAGCGATGATGCCATGGCACCACCGTTCCCATCGCTTGGGCGACCGATCGCCGAGCTCGGCAATCTTGATGTGGCGCTGCTGGTCGGATCCAATCCGCGCAAGGATCAGCCCCTGATCAACCTGCGCTTGCGCAAGGCCGTGCTCAAGGGCGCGAAAATTTTTGCCATCAATCCGCTTAATTATGACTTCAACTATAAGCTCGCGGGCAATGTAGTCTGCACGCCAGCCAATATGCTGCGTTCGCTTGCAGGTGTCGTGAGCGCCCTGGCAGCATTGAAGAAGTGTGCGCTACCCGCCACATTTACCTCTCACTTCGGGAATATCAGGCCGGAAGCGCCGGAACAGTCTATGGCCCAGGCGCTGCATCAGGGTGAACGGGTTTCCGTTCTGTTAGGAACATTTGCGCTCAGCCATCCGCAGGCGGCAGCGTTGCGCGCACTGGCGCAGCTCATCGCTGAATTGTCCGGCGCGAAGTTTGGCCAGCTCCCGGAGGCCAATGCTACAGGTGCATGGGTGGCCGGGTGCGTGCCTCATCGTGGACCGGCCGGCAAGGACGCAACGAAGGGGCGGCATGCATTGGACATGTTGCACAAGCCACTCAATGCCTATCTGCTGTTTGGCACCGAGCCTGAGTTCGACTGCCTGGACGGGTCGGCGGCGACTGCTCTGTGCACGGCTGAATTCGTTGTCATGATGACGAGCTTCAAACCATCGCCGTATCGCACGCGCGCGGTGGAGTATGCGGATGTGTGGCTGCCACTGGCGCCTTTTACCGAAACCGACGGCAGCTTTATCAGCGCTGAAGGCCGATGGCAGCCGTTCACCGCGGCGGCCACCTTATTGGGGGAATCGCGTCCCGGATGGAAGATTCTGCGCATGCTTGGGAATCTCATGGGGTTGCCGGGTTTTGAGCAGAATTCGATTGAAGAGGTTCGCAAGGAAATGAATCTGCCGGCAATCCCGGTGGCACCGCCCATTACTTTTCCTTCGCTGCATGATGACACCGCCATGATGCCCGCGAACGGTCAGCTGATGCGTATTGCCGAAGTCCCCATGTATGTTGTTGACGCCATCGTACGCCGCGCGCCGTCGTTGCAGAACACGGCCGACAACCCGCCGCCGTCCGCGCGTCTCAATACGGCGCAGGCCGGCAAGCATGGTTTCGAGCAGGGCCAGACCGTGCAGGTGATCATGGCGCAGGGTGTGGCGCGCCTCAATCTGGTGCTGGATGAACGCGTGCCGGATGGATGCGTTCTTGTCCCCGCTGGATATGCCGAGACCTGCATGCTGGGCGCACACGGCCCGGCAACCATCAAGGTGGCGTCATGAGCAAAATCATGCTCGACATCTGGAACTGGTTTCCGGATTGGTCGCAGGTGGGATTGCTCAACCTTGGCAAGATCCTCCTCATCGCCGTTCCACTGATACTGACGGTGGCGTATCTCACCTTGGCCGAACGCAAAATCATCGGCTACATGCAGGCGCGCATCGGACCCAACCGCGTGGGCCCCAAGGGTCTGCTGCAGCCGTTTGCCGATGTGGTCAAACTTTTTCTCAAGGAAGTGATAATTCCGAACAAGTCGAGCAGGTACCTGTTCCTGTTTGCGCCGATTCTCACTTTTGCGCCGGCCTTGGCGGCGTGGGCGGTGATTCCGTTTACTGACAAAATGTGGCTGACAAACATTGATGCCGGCCTGTTGTACATTCTCGCACTCACATCCATGACGGTTTATGGAGTTATCATCGCCGGCTGGGCATCCAACTCGAAGTATGCCTTCCTCGGCAGCCTGCGCTCGGCGGCCCAAATCGTGGCCTATGAAATCGCCATGGGTTTCGCGCTGGTGGGCGTGCTGATGGCGGCCGGCAGCCTGAACTTGCGCGAGATCGTGCTGGCTCAGAGCGGAGGCCCGCATCAATGGTACCTGCTTCCGCTGTTCCCGTTGTTCCTGGTGTATCTCATCTCCGGCGTAGCCGAGACCAACCGTGCGCCGTTTGACGTAGCCGAAGGCGAGTCCGAGATTGTGGCCGGCTTTCACGTAGAGTACTCCGGCACAGCGTTCGCCCTCTTTTTTCTGGCCGAGTATGCCAACATGATTCTGATCTCGGCACTATGCTCGATCATGTTCCTGGGCGGCTGGCTGTCGCCGTTCGAAATTCTGCCCGCCAAGCTGCTGGCCGTACCGGTGATTGGCGCCGTGCTGGGCAATGGCATTCACTGGCTGCTGTTCAAGATCAGTTTCATTCTGTTTTGTTTCCTGTGGTTCCGTGCCACGTTTCCGCGCTATCGTTACGACCAGATCATGCGGCTGGGATGGAAGGTGTTTATTCCGGTGACGCTGGTCTGGATCGCCGTGATGGGATGCGTCATGTTTCTCACGCCTTGGGGGTTTATTTTCCACTGAGTGGAAGAGGGGACAACCATGCTCAAGACGGTCAAACGTTATCTGAATACATTCCTGCTCTATGAGCTGCTGAAGGGCCTGATGGTGACCGGGCGTCATCTGTTCATGCGCAAGTTTACGGTGCAGTACCCGGAGGAGAAGACGCCGATCAGTCCGCGATTCCGCGGCCTGCACGCGCTGCGTCGCTACCCCAACGGCGAGGAGCGCTGCATTGCCTGCAAGCTGTGTGAAGCGGTCTGTCCCGCGGCGGCCATCACGATCGAATCGGAAGTGCGCGCCGATGGCACGCGCCGCACCACGCGTTACGATATCGATCTCTTCAAGTGTATCTACTGCGGTTTCTGCGAGGAGTCCTGTCCCGTCGATTCCATCGTCGAAACCAGGATTTTCGAGTTTCATTTCGAAAATCGCGGCGAGCATGTGATCCACAAGGAAGAATTGCTCGCGATCGGCGACAAGTACGAAAAACAGCTCGCGGAAGACCGCGCGACCGACGCGAAATATAGATAAGAATGTGGAACCGCAGATAAACGCAGATGAACGCAGATCGAAGCAAAGAACCAATAGAGTTATTTTTTAATCTGCGTTTATCCGCGTTCATCTGCGGTTTCAAAGATAATAATTATTATGGAATTTAAACAGCTCATTTTTTACTTCTTCAGTGTGGTGCTGGTGTTCGCCGCCGCCATGGTGATTACCGTGCGCAACCCGGTGAAGGCGGCGCTGTTTCTGGTGCTGGCGTTTGTGAGCGCCGCCGGCCTGTGGCTGCTGCTGCAGGCGGAATTCCTCGCCATCGTGCTGGTTTTGGTCTACGTCGGCGCGGTCATGGTGCTGTTCCTGTTCGTGGTCATGATGCTTGATATCAACCTCGTGCGCCTGCGCGAGGGCTTTGGCGAGTACCTGCCGATCGGGGGGCTGGTGGCGGTGCTGCTGGTACTTGAGATGGGCATTATTCTGAGCACTGATCAGTTTGGTTTAAAACAGATGCCCGATCCGGGCTCGCTGCCCGCGGATCACAGCAACACGCGCGAACTCGGGCGACTGCTGTACACGGTTTACGCCTATCCGTTTGAAATCGCGGCGGGCATTCTGCTGGTGGCCATTGTTGCGGCCATCGCGCTCACCTTGCGTCGCCGCAAGGACAGCAAATACCAGGATCCGTCGCGGCAGATTAATATCGACCCGCGCGAACGTGTGCGTATCGTTAAGATGTCGTCAGAAAAGAAAAGCTGAGTGATGACTGTGCGAAAAAGGGAAGGGAAACGATGATTCCGTTGTCGCATTATCTGATTCTCGGGGCTATCCTGTTTTCCCTGAGCGTCGTCGGTATTTTTCTCAATCGCAAGAATCTGGTCATTCTGCTCATGGCCATCGAGCTGATGCTGCTCGCCGTGAACCTGAACTTCATTGCGTTTTCACATTATCTCGGCGACATCTCCGGGCAGGTTTTTGTGTTTTTCATCCTGACTGTGGCGGCGGCCGAGTCGGCCATCGGGCTGGCCATCCTGGTGGCGGTGTTCCGTAACCGCCAGACCATCAATGTCGAAGACCTGAGCAGCCTGAAAGGATAGATGATGCAGAATTCCTTTCCTTTCGAGCTGATCTATCTCGCCATTCCGCTGTCCTGCCTCGTGGGCGCGATGCTGGCCGGCCTGCTGGGCTGGAAGATCGGGCGTGTCGGTGCGCACAGCGTGGCGATTTTCGGTGTGGCCACGGCGTTCGTGCTGTCGGCTTTTGTGGTCCTGCCGGATGTGCTCGCAGGGAACAGTTTTAACGGGCCGGTTTATACCTGGGGCGTTTCTGGTGGCATCCCGCTGGAGATCGGATTCCTGATCGATCCCCTGACGGCGCTCATGATGGTGGTGGTGACCTTCGTTTCGCTCATGGTGCACATCTACACCATTGGCTATATGCACGACGATCCCGGTTATCAGCGCTTCTTCAGTTACATCGCGCTTTTTACCTTTTCGATGCTGATGCTGGTGATGTCGAACAATTTTCTCCAGCTTTTCTTCGGCTGGGAGGCGGTGGGCCTGATGTCCTACCTGTTGATCGGTTTCTGGTACACGCGCGATTCGGCCACCTACGCCCAGCTCAAGGCTTTCCTTGTCAACCGCGTCGGCGATCTGGGTTTCCTGCTCGGTATCGCCGCGATCTACATGACCTTCGGCACGCTGGATTATGCTGCCGTGTTCGCGATCGCCCCGCAGATGGTTGCTAAGACTATCCAGGTGCTGCCGGGCGCTGAATGGAGCGTGATAACGCTCATTTGCATCCTGCTGTTCATTGGCGCGATGGGCAAGTCCGCGCAGGCCCCGCTGCACGTGTGGCTGCCCGACTCGATGGAGGGCCCGACGCCCATCTCGGCCCTGATCCATGCGGCCACCATGGTGACCGCCGGCGTGTTCATGGTGGCGCGCATGTCGCCGCTGTATGAGCTTTCGGAAACCGCGTTGTCAGTGGTGCTCGTCATCGGCGCGATCACGGCGCTGTTCATGGCCTTCGTTGGAATGGTGCAGAACGACATCAAACGCGTGGTGGCGTATTCGACGCTGTCCCAGCTTGGCTACATGATGGTCGCACTTGGGGCTTCGGCCTACAGCGTGGGCATCTTTCATCTGATGACGCATGCCTTCTTCAAGGCTTTGCTGTTCCTGGCCGCGGGCTCGGTGATTATCGCCCTGCATCACGAGCAGGACCTGCGCAAAATGGGCGGCCTCAAGCGGCGCATGCCGATTACTTTTATCACCACCTGGATCGGGTCGCTCGCGCTGGCGGGGATTCCGCCGTTCGCGGGTTTCTTCTCCAAGGACATGATCATCGAGGCGGCGCATCACTCGCAATTGCCTGGCAGCGGCTTTGCCTATTTTGCCGTACTGACGGGCGTGTTCGTCACCGCTTTTTATACCTTCCGCATGCTGTTCCTGGTGTATTACGGCAAGCCGCGCATGGATGAGCATACGCTCAAGCATGTGGAGGAATCGCCCTGGGTAGTGACGATACCTCTTATACTGCTCGCCATTCCCTCGCTTGTGACGGGTTTCATGTTCCTCGATCCGCTGGTGTTTGGCAGTTTCTTCGGCGAATCCATTAAAGTCCTGCCGGCGCATGACGTGGTTCAGCAGATCGCGGGGCAGTATGCCGGGCTCGGCCCCTTCATCGCCCATGGCCTGCAATCCGCACCGTTCCTGCTCGCGGTGGGGGGAATTGTTACGGCCTGGTTCATGTACGTCCGCCTGCCGCACCTTCCGAGCCGCGTGCGCGAAAAGGCCGGCGTGATCTACACACTCCTGCTGCGCAAATATTTCGTGGATGAGTTCAATGAATTCGTATTTGCTGGCGGCGCGCGCGCCATTGGGCGCTTGTTCTGGAAAATCGGTGACGTGAAGCTTATCGATGGCCTGGCGGTGAACGGCACGGCGCGCATGATTGGCTGGGTGTCCTCGGTCATCCGCCATATCCAGTCCGGCTACGTGTATCACTACGCATTCGCCATGATCCTGGGACTGTTCCTGTTGATCACTTTTTTCCTGCACAAATAAATGATGCTGGCCGAACATATCCTGAGTCTGGTGACATGGCTGCCGATCTTCGGCGGTATCGCGGTGCTTGCCACCGGCAGTGATCGCAATGCCGATTACGCCCGCCAGCTGAGCCTCGTGATCGCTGTTCTGACTTTCATCGTTACACTGCCGCTGTATGCCAATTTCAACAGCGGCACGCATGCGATGCAGTTTGTCGAGGACCGTGCCTGGATCGAGGCTTTCAACATCCGTTATCGTCTGGGTATTGACGGCATCTCGCTGCTGCTGATCCTGTTGACGAGTTTCAGCACCGTGCTGGTCATTATTTCTGCCTGGAAGGTGATCGAGAAGAAGGTGGCGCAGTATTATGCCGCGTTCCTGATCATGGAAGGACTCATGATCGGCGTGTTCAGCGCGCTCGATGGCATCCTGTTCTACATTTTCTGGGAGGCCATGCTGGTCCCGATGTTCCTCATCATCGGCCTGTGGGGCGGGCCGAACCGCGTTTACGCCACCATCAAGTTTTTCCTTTATACCTTTCTCGGTTCGGTACTGATGCTGGTGGCCTTTATTTATCTTTACTATCAGGCCGGTAGTTTTGACATTCTCGCCTGGCACGGCGTTAAACTCGGGTCCACCCCTCAGATTCTCATCTTTCTCGCTTTCCTCACGGCCTTTGCCGTGAAGGTCCCGATGTGGCCGGTGCATACCTGGCTGCCGGATGCGCATGTTGAGGCGCCCACGGGAGGGTCCGTTATTCTGGCCGCGATCATGCTGAAAATGGGCGCCTACGGTTTCCTGCGCTTCTCACTCCCCATCCTGCCGGACGCCTCGCATGAACTGGCGTGGCTCATGATCGCGCTCTCGCTCATCGCGATCGTGTACATCGGTCTGGTGGCACTGGTGCAGGAGGACATGAAAAAGCTGATTGCCTATTCATCTATTGCACACATGGGTTTTGTGACCCTGGGATTTTTCATATTCAACGTGCAGGGTATTGAGGGGGGTATCGTGCAGATGATCTCGCACGGTTTTGTTTCCGGCGCGCTGTTCCTGTGCGTGGGTGTTCTCTATGACCGTCTCCATTCACGCATGATCAAGGACTACGGCGGTGTCGCCAATCGCATGCCGGTGTTTGCCGCTTTCATGATGCTGTTCGCCATGGCCAACGCCGGTCTGCCCGGTACCTCCGGATTCGTGGGCGAGTTGCTGGTGATCCTGGGCGCGTTCCAGGCCAATGTCTGGTATGCCCTGGCCGCGGCCACGACGCTCGTGTTTGGCGCTGCCTACACGCTGTGGATGTACAAGCGTGTAATTTTCGGGGCGGTTGCCAATGACAAGGTCGCCGCACTTACGGATGTCACTGCGCGCGAAATCGTGTTTCTCTCGCTACTGGCCCTGGCCGTGCTGGTCATGGGGCTGTGGCCGTATCCGTTTCTCGATGTGATGCACGCGTCGGTGGATCACCTGTTGCAACAATCCATGACTTCAAAACTGTGATAGCCGGATGAAATTCGTCACGCCCGATATGATGCCCGCCATGCCCGAGATCTTCGTGTTCTCGATGGCCTGCGCGATCCTGGTGATCGACCTGTTCCTGTCGGATCGTGCGCGCGTCGTTTCCTACTGGCTCACGCAGGCGACGCTGGTCGGCGCAGTTCTGTTGACGTTGAAAGTGGCAGCCACCGCGCCAGTATTCACCTTCAGCGGCATGTTTGTCGCGGACCGGCTTGCCGATCTGCTGAAGTTGGGTACTTACGTCATTACTTTCTTTGTTTTTGCCTATTCGCGTGATTATCTGCGTGACCGCGGGATGCTGCGAGGAGAGTATTTCGTGCTTGGCTTGTTCGGGGTGGTGGGCATGATGGTCATGGCCTCGGCCAGCCATTTCCTGACGCTGTATCTGGGTCTCGAACTGCTGTCACTCTCGCTCTACGCCATGATCGCTTTCCAGCGCGATTCCGGCACCGCGACCGAGGCCGCGATGAAGTATTTCGTTCTTGGCGCTATCGCCTCCGGCATGTTGCTCTACGGCATGTCCATGATCTACGGCGCGACCGGCAGCCTCGAAATCGCCGCGGTTTCCAAGGCCATCGGTATGATGTCCCCGGACAATATCATTCTCATTTTCGGCCTGGTATTCGTGATTTCCGGATTGGCTTTCAAGATCGGCGCGGTGCCGTTCCACATGTGGGTCCCGGACGTGTATCACGGCGCTCCCACGGCCGTGGCGCTGTACATCGGCACGGCCCCGAAACTCGCAGCCTTCGCGCTGTTCCTGCGCCTGCTGGTCAGCGGGCTCGAACCGCTCGCGGGTTCCTGGCAATCCATGCTCATGATCATTGCCGTATTGTCCATGGCCGTTGGCAACCTCATCGCCATCGCACAAACTAACATCAAGCGCATGCTGGCGTATTCTTCGATCTCGCACATGGGTTTCTTCCTGCTCGGTATATTGAGCGCGGAGCCGAATGGTTACAGCTCTTCTCTGTTTTATATCCTGGTCTACGCCGTCATGAGCGCCGGTGCCTTCGGCATGATCATCTTGCTGTCGCGCACGGGTTTTGAGGCGGAACGACTCGAGGATTTCAAGGGGCTCAACCAGCGTAGCCCATGGCATGCGTTTCTAATGTTGTTGCTCATGCTGTCGATGGCCGGCGTGCCGCCGACCGTGGGTTTCTACGCCAAACTGCTCGTCATCCAGTCCGTCATCAAGATTGGCATGATTCCGCTGGCCGTGGCGGCGGTGCTGTTCGCCGTCATCGGGGCCTACTATTATCTGCGCGTTATCAAGCTCATGTATTTTGACGATGCCACGGAGAAGGCCCCGATTCGCGCGAGCGGGGATATGCAGGTGCTGATCGGCTTCAATGCGCTGTTGCTCATCGGCATCATGCCGTGGGTGGGCGCCCTTATCGAGCTGTGCCGGCAGGCGATCAGGACCTTGGCGTGAATGGAAGGATTGTGTAAAAAAAAGCCCCTTTCGGGGCTTTTTTTCTTAATTTGATATTAAAATCTGAAGATTAAAAAGAGGGGTAAACTTTCATCTCGCTCAGAAACTTGTCCTCTGTCTGCACCATCACCTGTGCAGGCGTATTTGTTTCTTCCAGGGAGTGCTCCACAAAAATTTCCTGTTCTGAAATGACGGGTGGAGTAGCGTTGTCAGCCTGATTGACGTCGAGTCTTTCCTGCGCAGCGAGTGAATGCGTAAGGCTGGCGATTACGACGGCTGACGCGATGGCGGTAATATGATTCAGTTTCATGATTCCTTTCTTCCCTGTTGTTCGAAGTAAATTCCGCGCGGACTCTTGGATACCCTATTCCCTGCAAGCGCCACGAAACAGGGCTGGCAAGATGGGTGTGATGGTTTCGCTGACTGGCGGTCAGGTTCGGGACCGCAGATCGTCTGGCTCGGGGAGTTCAGCCGGTCCTTGGCTCGAAGAATACCACTGTACTATTTTTAGCATTAATTGCTGATTCTGTCCAAGCGATCTGCACGTAATAGGCTAACCATCGCCTGATTTCTCAGGCGGGACCGGACGAACGCAAACGCCGGCGGGTGAATGCCAGCATGTCGAAGAAAAGCTCCCCCAGCGCGTTGAAGCGCACCACCCGCAGCATCAGTCCTGCCGGTGTGAGCTTGCGCACCTCACGCACCTCACGCAAGGCCGGCGCCAGCGTTAGTGCCACCACGCCACGCGCCAGACTCGAGACCACCAGCACGCCCCACAGGCTGCTGGTCCAGTGCCAGGATTTACCGAATAGTACGAAGTTTTCCGGGACCATCAGACTCAGGAAGCCGCCCAGCAAGGCGCCGGCAAAGATAGCAATACTGGTGAACACGTTATGTAACGCGCTATAGGCAGCGCGGCGCTCGGGATTCACGGAGTCATAAAGATAGTTGCTCGCGCTCAAGCTGAAGCCGGCCCAGAAGAGGCCGCCGAACATTTGCAATACCACGACGTAGGCAAAATGCGGTGAAACCAGCCACAGCAGGGGGAAGAACGGAATCACGTAACCGGTAACGGTCAATATCAGACGATTGCCGAAGATATCCCCGATCCGGCCCCACATGTGCAGGCTGCCGAACTGCGCCAAGACGGCCAGCGCCGTGGCTGACATGTACTGGAGGTAAGAGAAACCGAGATCGCGCAGCATGTATACGACGAAGAAAGGTGCGGCGATTGCCGCCGCGAACTGCATGGCGGCGTAGAAAAAGGTGAAGCGCGCGCAGTCGGACCCGCGCAGTCGCTGCCACAGATCCGGCAATGCCGGCCAGTCGATAGCGCTCGGCGCGTGTTCCGGATCGTGCATGCGTGCCAGCTGAGTGGCGGAGTAGAGCCGTGCCAGCGCCGCCAGGGTAAAGACCATCATGAAGCCGAAGCGCACGCGATCTGCTATCTCAAACCCATACAGCAGCAGACCGGCGCCCACCAGCGCCATAAAATTCATCATGCTCATAAGCCGGGTACGCCGCGCAAAGAAACGCCCGCGTCGTTTTTCGGGCACGAGATCGCCCATGAGGCTGTTCCATACCGGCGTGGCCAGGTGACCGCCGGTGAAATACAGCGCGACGCACACGATAAGGATGGTCACGGCATGCGCGGGGAAAAAATATGGCAGCCAGATGATCGGCAGCCACATGGCAGTTTGAAGCACCACGCCAAACAGGATGATGGACTTGCGCCGGCCGAGGCGACTCGCCAGCCAGGCCGAGAACAATTGCGCGAACGAGCCGAGCAGTGACGGGAAGGCCGCGAGCCATGAAATCTGCGCGGTCGTGGCCTTCAGGAACAGGGCGTAGGCAGAAAGGTAGTGCTCGCCGGCGCCGGCCATGACGGAATAAGCCACGCCGTCGCGAACCGAATGTCTCAACGACTGTTCGGTACGCGGGTCCTTGGAATAACGCGGGAAATTCACACTCAACAGCTCACAGCGGCAGATTCAGACCGTGTCTGCTTTACACGGGGTTTATGCTTTTTCAGTATAGACGGCATTTTCGCGCCTGATGATTACCGGCCGCCCGGCCCGACGAGCTGACATGGATGACCGATCAGGTGCCATCTCGCCGGCGAGCGCGTTGCCGGGTTTCACCCTGACAACGTAGAATGGACCGCCTACCGCCCGGAAGAAATAATCATGACGCAAATCCTCATTGAGCACGACCCGTCGCCCATGAAACTGGATATTATCGGCGTTTATGAGTGGCCGATCTGGACCAAGGAGATTTCCAAGTTTCCCTGGACCTATGAACAGAATGAAACCTGTTACATTCTGGAAGGCGAGGTTATCGTCACGCCCGATGGCGGCGAACCGGTTAAAATAGTGGAAAACGATTATGTTTCATTCCCGGCGGGCATGTCCTGTACCTGGGATATCCTGAGTCCGGTCAAGAAGCACTATAATTTCGGTTGAGTATTATAAAATAAAATGAATTCGAACCACGGGGGACACGGGGGAAGACATGAAAGTTAAGAATGACATTCCCGTTTTTCTGATACTTTTTACTCCCCGTGTTCCCCGTGGTTTAAGCTTTAGGTTTTGATTTTGTTAGGTTTCTTAATTACCTGACCGATGCAGGAAGTTACTCGCGATGTTCCCGCGCGCACCGAGGGCGAACTCCGTTTGCATGCCGCCATCCGTGCTTTATTGAGCCCCGGCATATGGTTTGTATTAACAGCGCAAATCGCCCTGTTGTTTGTCCTGCAATGGCGCGCACCGGCGGATGCCACGACGCTGGTCTCGACGCTGGCCGTATTCCTGACGGCCACGTCCTTGATGTTGTTCTTTTATCTGCAGGCGGGTGCTTTTTATGCCTTGACGCTGCGGCGGGAGGCTTTGACGGTCGGAGAAATCATGCGTGCAGGCCAGACGGTATTTGCCAGCTTTGTGTGGCTGACGCTCAAGGCGGGCCTGCTGTTTGCCTTGGTTGTAAATGTTCTGGTGCTGGTGGCGTTGATGCTCACGGGCTCGGACTTCAAAAGTCTGTTGCAGGCGCTGTCAGCATTTTTTGGTCCCGCAACTGGCGTGCTGGCTTTCGTTTTCGTCTACTGGCTGCCTTATGTATTCGTGCATCGGGAATTCCGTCTGCTGCCCAGCCTCAAGGCATCGCTGCAGATCGCCTTGAAAAGACTGCCTCATTCTGTTTTTTTGGTACTGCTGGTGCTTATTCCTGCCGTGGCTATCGGATTCATTCCCGTGGAAAGCCCGGTTCTGGTCGACGTACTGACGAGTGCGGCTACCGGTATCATGGGCTGGATCGCCTATATCTATTGCACCGATATCCTGCGGCTGCCCCAGCAAGTCGCCCCCGGCAAAATACCTGTCTGATAGTCATGGGCGATGGGATAAATACCTTCACAAAAACCCATTAGTAATCGGTTAAGTCCCTCTTTTTCCTTGAATTAGCCCGAGCCCGCCGTTAGACTTCGCGTCCTGCTGCGGGGTGGAGCAGTCTGGCAGCTCGTCGGGCTCATAACCCGAAGGTCGCAGGTTCAAATCCTGCCCCCGCTACCAAACTCCAAAGGCCCTTCAAGGGCCTTATTGTTTTGGATTTCTGGCCACTTTCCGATTGTCGGGGAAGTGCTTATAATTCAGCCGGGTTTCAGCCGTTTCAAGAGTAAGTATAAGAAGTGGGCCGCGTGCCCACTTTTGTTTTATGGGGTCGGAAATTTATGCAGGGTGCACGGGCGGATTTGCGAAAGCTGCTTGAGCCCGGTGTTAGCGCCCTGGGCTTTGAGTTGGTGGACGTGGAGATGGCCGGTAGCCACCACTACACCACGCTGCGGGTGTATATAGACAGTCCCCGGGGCGTAAACGTGGACGATTGCGCCAGAGTCAGCCGGCAACTGTCGGCGCTGCTGGATGTTGAGGACCCGCTGCCGGGGCAATACACCTTGGAGGTGTCATCGCCCGGCCTGGATCGGCCGCTGGTCAAACCGGAGGACTTCAAGCGGTTCGTGGGTGAAACGATCAAGGTGAAGATGCATGTGCCGTTGCAGGGGCGCAAGAACTTCTCCGGCAAACTGGTGGACGTGGCAGCGGACCATGTCGTGGTGGAAGTGGACAAAGAGATTTTTAACCTGGCGTTCGATGCCATGGAGCGGGCACGGTTGGTGCCCCGGTTTTGAACGGCGGGTGTGACGGGAGATAGCGATTATGATGGGCAATGAAGTACTGGTTATTGTAGAGGCGGTGTCGCGCGAAAAAGGCGTCAGCAAGGAAATCATTTTCCAGGCGCTCGAAGCCGCGCTGGCCACCGCCACGCGCAAGCGCCACAAGGGCGACATCGACGCACGCGTTGCAATTCATCGCAACACCGGAACCTACGACACCTTCCGTCGCTGGGAGATTCTCCCGGACGAAACCGAAGTGGTGGAATTCCCGGACCGCCAGTACAAGCTGACCGAGGCCCGTGCGATGAAGCCGGAAATCCAGGTTGGCGAGTTCATCGAAGAACCGCTGGAGCAGGTCGAGTTCGGACGTATCGCGGCGCAGGCAGCCAAGCAGGTGATCATGCAGAAGGTGCGCGAGGCCGAGCGCGAGCAGATCGTCAACCTCTATAAGGACCGCCAGGGCGAAATGGTCACCGGGGTAGTCAAGCGCCTGGAACGCGGCGATGTTATCGTGGACCTGGGTAACGCCGAAGCCTTGCTTTCCAAGAGCACCATGATCCCTCGCGAGGGTCTGCGGCCGGGTGATCGCATCCG
Source organism: Sulfuricaulis sp. (assembly GCF_024653915.1). NCBI lineage: Bacteria > Pseudomonadati > Pseudomonadota > Gammaproteobacteria > Acidiferrobacterales > Acidiferrobacteraceae > Sulfuricaulis > Sulfuricaulis sp. Next base: position 81,506 of record NZ_JANLGY010000017.1, read on the forward strand.
CGCGTTGCTGGAAGACGTCAAATCCGTTCCGCGTGGCCCGCAGCTGTTCCTGTCACGTGTGGCGCCCAGGCTGCTCATTGAATTGTTCAAACTCGAAGTCCCGGAAGCCGGAGAGGGCTTGATCACCATCCATGGCGCGGCGCGCGATTCCGGCCTGCGCGCCAAGATCGCCGTGAGTTCCTCCGATCCACGTATCGACCCTATTGGCGCGTGCGTGGGCATGCGTGGTTCGCGTGTGCAGAGCGTGTCAAACGAACTCGCGGGTGAACGTGTCGATATCATTCACTGGTCGGAGAATCCGGCGCAGTATGTTATTAACTCGCTCGCGCCCGCTGAAGTGCAGTCCATCGTGGTGGACGAAGAATCGCACAGCATGGACGTTATCGTGGACGAAAAGCAGCTTTCCCAGTCCATCGGCCGCAGCGGCCAGAATGTGCGCCTGGCGTCTGAGCTCACCGGCTGGGAACTCAACATCATGACGGCGGAATCGGCCCAGGAAAAAGGCACCCAGGAAGCGGCCAATGCCATCAAGCTGTTCATGGAACAGCTGGACATGGACGAGAACGTCGCCACGGTGCTGGTGCAAGAAGGTTTCTCCAGCTTGGATGAAGTGGCCTACGTGCCGAAGCAGGAACTGCTCGCCATTGAGGAATTCGACGATGACCTGGTGGATGCCATCCGCGACCGCGCACGCGATCTGCTGCTGACCCGTGCCATCGCGCAGGAAGAAAAGATCAGTCTGGCCGAACCAGCCAAGGATCTGTTGGAGATGCAGGGCATGGACGAAAACACCGCGCACCTGCTGGCGGCTCGTGGCATCAAAACCATGGAAGAGCTGGCGGAGCAGGCGGTGGATGACTTGCTCGAAGTTGAAGGCATGACCCAGGAGCGCGCCAGCGAGTTAATCATGACGGCGCGCGCGCCATGGTTCGAGGACAAGCAGGCGGGCTAGTTGCCCCGCTTCCGGGAGTTTATGACACAAATTACTATCAAAGGCTTCGCAGACCAGATCGGCATCCCGCCGGAGACGCTGCTGCGCCAGCTCGATGCCGCCGGCATTGATGCCAAAGGCCCGGATGACGCGCTCACGGAAGACGAGAAGGCGAAGCTGTTTCATTATCTGCGCGCCAGTCACGGCGCAGACGATGAGGGTGCGGCCAAGAAAAAAATCACGCTCAAGCGCAAGTCCACCAGTCAGGTAGTGCAAAGCACGCGCACCGGCGCTACCCGCACGGTGCAGGTCGAGGTGCGCAAGAAACGCACCTTCATCAAGCGCACCACTGCCGAGGAATCTCCTGCGCTGGAGGAAGAGGCGCCGGTCGAGGACTTGGTTGAGGAGGCTGCCGCTGCGGCGATTACCTCAGAAACCCCTGTGCAGGAACCGGTTAAGGCCGAGGCGGTCCCGGCCCCCAAGGCGGAGATTCCCGCCGCGCCGAAGATCGCGGTAGCAGCCCCGGTGGCCAAACACGCGCCGGCGCCGGCAAAAGAGGTAAAGAAACCGCACAAAAGCAAAAAGGAACGACTGGCGAAACTTGAAGAGCGTGAACGCGGCGAACTGCATCTCGCGGCCGGCAAGAAAGTTCGGCGCAAGGTCAGAATCGTCGCCAACAAGCCTGTCGTTACCAGCGCCACCGGTCAACACGGTTTTGAAAGGCCCACCGCACCGATCGTGCATGAGGTGGCGCTGCCGGAAACTGTTACGGTCGCTGAACTCGCTCAGAAGATGTCCATCAAGTCGGTCGAGGTCATCAAGGCGCTGATGCAGATGGGCACCATGGTCACGATCAATCAGGTGCTCGATCGCGATACGGCCACGCTCGTGGTCGAGGAAATGGGCCATGTTGTCACGGAGGCCAAAGCGACCGATCCCGAGTCCCTGCTGGCCGGCTCCGGGGCTGATGCCGCCGTCAATGCTGAGCCGCGCCCGCCTGTCGTTACCGTCATGGGTCACGTTGACCATGGTAAGACCTCGTTGCTCGACCATATCCGCAAGGCCAAGGTGGCCTCGGGTGAGGCCGGCGGCATTACCCAACACATCGGTGCTTATCACGTGGAAACGCCCAAGGGCGTCGTCACATTCCTGGACACGCCCGGCCACGAAGCCTTTACCGCCATGCGCGCCCGCGGCGCCAAGGCCACCGATATCGTCATTCTGGTGGTAGCGGCCGATGACGGCGTCATGCCGCAGACGATTGAGGCGGTGCATCACGCGCGCAATGCCAAGGTGCCGATCGTGGTCGCGGTGAACAAGATCGACAAACCCGAGGCGCAGCCCGATCGTGTGCGTCAGGAACTCACCAAACACGAAGTCGTTGCCGAGGAATGGGGTGGCAGCGATATTTTCGTGAACGTCTCCGCCAAGACCGGCGAAGGCATCGACAAGCTGCTCGAATCCGTATTGCTGACGGCCGAGGTGCTGGAGCTGAAAGCCCCCAAGACCGGCCCTGTCGCGGGTCTGGTGGTGGAGGCACGCCTCGACAAGGGGCGCGGTCCGGTGGCCACGGTGCTGGTACAGCGCGGCACGCTGCGCAAAGGCGACGTGATCCTCGCCGGGCGTGAGTACGGGCGCGTGCGCGCCATGTTCGACGAGAAAGGTCGGCAGATTAAAGAGGCCGGCCCCTCCATCCCGGTTGAAGTCCAGGGCCTTTCCGGCGTGCCAAGCGCCGGCGAAGAAGTCATGACGGTCGAATCCGAGCGCAAGGCGCGTGAGATCGCGCTTTTCCGCCAGGGCAAATTCAAGGACGTGCAGCTCGCGCGTCAGCAGGCGGCGAAGCTGACCGATGTATTCGAACAGCTGAAAGCGGACGAAGAAGCCAAGACCCTGAATCTCATCATCAAGGCCGACGTGCAGGGTTCCATCGAGGCGCTCACGGTCGCGCTCGAGAAGATTTCCACGGCCGAAGTGAAGGTCAAGGTGGTGCACGGCATGGTCGGCGGCATCACCGAGTCGGACGTGAACCTGGCGGTGGCGTCGAACGCCGTCATCATCGGATTCAACGTGCGTGCCGACAGCACGGCGCGCAAGCTGATCGAGCATCAGGGCGTAGACGTGCATTACTACAACGTCATCTATAGCGCGGTGGAAGAGGTCAAGGCCGCCATGAGCGGGATGCTCAGCCCGCAGATCAAGGAACAGATGCTGGGTCTGGCCGAAGTGCGCGATGTATTCCGCTCACCCAAGATGGGTGCCGTTGCCGGCTGCTACGTGATCGAAGGAGTGGTAAAACGCAACCGCCCGATCCGCGTGCTGCGTGACAACGTGGTGGTTTTCGAAGGCGAGCTCGAATCGCTGCGCCGCTTCAAGGACGACGCCGGTGAAGTGAAGGCCGGGCTCGAATGCGGCATTGCCGTGAAGAATTACAATGACGTGAAGGCCGGTGACCAGATCGAGGTCTTCGAACGGGTCGAGGTCGCCCGCACCCTGTAGAATTAATAGACAGGATTTACAAGATTAACAGGATTACGGCTGGGCACGTTTTCTTTTAATCCTGTAAATCCTGTAAATCCTGTTAATCCTGTCCATTTCCGTTCTTATGCAAAAAGTTTCCAATCGGCCGCGACGTGTCGCGGAACTCATCCGGCGTGAACTTGCCATGCTCATCCCGCGCGAGCTCGACGATCCCAAGGCGCACCAGATCACGTTAACCGGCGTGGAAATGTCGCGCGACATGTCTTCCGCGCGAATCTATTTTTCTTTGTTGAGCGGTGCCGTGGAGGCGAAAAAGTTGACCAAGTCGCTCAACCGCGCCGCCGGATTTCTGCGGCATGTCCTCATGGGAAGGGTATCGTTGCGAAGCGTGCCGGTGCTGCGGTTTTATTTCGATGAATCGGTGGAACGTGGCGCGCGCATCGACAGCCTGATTGAACAGGCCATCACCGAAGACCAGCAGACCAAAAATAAATAGACAGGATCAACAGGATTCAGCAGGATTAACAGGATTTTTGAAATTTTGAATCTTTAATCCTGTAAATCTTGAGTAATCCTGTTAATCCTGTGAAATTTTTTTCGAAATAAGGATATCGAAGCAGTGAAGCGGCAACGACGTAATTGTGATGCGATAAATGGCGTGATGCTGCTCGATAAGCCGGTGGGGCTGACTTCGAACCAGGCCTTGCAAACGGTGAAGCACCTGCTCAACGCCTGCAAGGGTGGGCACTCGGGCAGCCTCGATCCCATCGCCACCGGACTGTTGCCGCTGTTCTTTGGCGAGGCGACCAAGCTGACCCAGTTTCTGCTCAATGCCGATAAGCGCTACTGGAGCGTCTTCCGGCTCGGGGTTAGCACCACGACCTACGATAGCGAAGGTGAGGCGACCGCTACGCGTCCCGTCAGCGTCACCCGGCGCGATATCGAGCGCGCGCTGGAAAGTTTTCGTGGCGAGATAGAACAGGTACCGCCGATGTATTCGGCCATCAAGCATCAGGGCGAGGCGCTTTATAAACTGGCCCGGGCCGGCGTGGTGATCGAGCGCGAAGCGCGCCATGTGACGATCCATGAGATCAAGCTGGTGAGTTTCGAAAATGATTTGCTGACGCTGGAAATCGCCTGCACCAAGGGCACTTATGTTCGCAGCCTGGCGCACGATCTGGGTGAGGTGCTGGGATGCGGCGCGCACGTGGTGCAGTTGCGCCGACTCGGCACCGGCCGCGTTGGTATCGAGCAGGCGATACCGCTTGACCGATTGCAGGCACTGGAAAGCCCGGTGGAACGGGCGCAGCTGCTGCTACCCGTGGACAGCGTGCTGCATGAAGTTCCGGACGTGCACCTGACGACGCTGGCGGCCCATTACCTGATACAGGGGCAATCGGTGTCGACACAGCATGGCTTCAAACCCGGCTGGGTGCGCTTGTACGAGGGCGACAAGCGCTTTCTCGGCATGGGGGAGGTGATGGATGATGGGCGCGTGGCGCCGCGGCGCCTGCTCGCACTGGGTGAAAATCCCTGAAACAGGCATGAAACAGGCGGTCCGTACGGCGCGTTCGGACCTGATATTGGCGGTTGAGGCGGGGTCCCCCCGCAGGTAGAATACGCGCCCTTCAAAGTGTAATTGACAGCAAATTGAGGTAAATATTGATGACCGTTACCCGCGAGACCAAGGCCAAGGTCATGCAGGATTACCAGGCGCACGAAGGAGACACCGGTTCGCCCGAGGTCCAGGTTGCCCTGCTGTCCACGCAAATCGAGGAATTATCCAGCCACTTTCAGGCCCATCCGAAGGATCATCATTCGCGCATCGGCCTTTTGAAAATGGTGAACAAGCGCCGTCAGCTGCTTGAATATCTGAAAAATAACGACAGCGACCGCTACCGCACGCTCATTGAGCGGCTCGGCCTGCGCAAGTAAGCATTCAAGCCAGTAACGAATAACACGAGGACAAGGTCTTGGCAAAAATCACGAAATCATTTCAGTACGGCAAACATACCGTCACCCTGGAAACCGGCGAGATCGCGCGCCAGGCCAGCGGTGCCTGCATCGCCAGCATGGGCGATACCGTGGTGCTGGCCACCGTGGTAGCGAAGAAAGAACCCATGCCCGGCAAGGATTTTTTCCCCATGACCGTGGATTATCAGGAAAAAACCTTCGCCGCCGGCCGCATCCCGGGTGGATTCTTCAAGCGTGAAGGCCGACCCTCGGAAAAGGAAATTCTCACCTGCCGTCTCATCGACCGTCCCATCCGCCCGCTGTTCCCCGAAGGTTACACCAACGAAGTCCAGATTATCGCCACCGTCATCTCGGTGGACCCGGACATCGATGCGGATATCGTCGCCATGCTTGGTTCCTCCGCGGCGCTCAAGCTTTCGGGCGCACCGTTCAACGGCCCCGTCGGTGCCGTGCGCGTCGGTTACAAGGACGGCCAGTACCTGCTCAATCCGGGTAACAAGGATCTCGTCGATTCACAGCTCAACCTCGTCGTCGCCGGCACCGTGAAAGCCGTGCTGATGGTCGAATCCGAGGCACAGCAACTGTCGGAAGAAGTCATGCTCGGCGCCGTCATGTTCGGCCATGAGCAGATGCAGACGGCTATCAAAGCTATCAACGAACTCGTCAAAGATGCCGGCGTGCAGCCCTGGGCCTGGCAACCGCCGCTGGAAGACACTTCACTCAAGAACACCTTGGAGACCGAATTCGCCCCGCTCATTGTCGAGGGTTATCGCATCAAGGAAAAGACTGCACGTCAGGACCGCATCGCCGAAATTCACGAGATGGCGGTTGGCAAGCACGCGGCCGAAGGCGCCCCCGCGGGCACCAAGGAAAAAGTCCAAAAAATCATTGGCGATATCGAATACCGCACCGTACGCGACAAGATTCTTTCCGGTGAGCCGCGCATTGACGGGCGTGACACGCGCACCGTGCGCCCCATCACCGTGCGTACCGGCGTGTTGCCGCGCACCCACGGTTCCGCGCTGTTCACGCGTGGCGAAACCCAGGCGCTGGTCGTCACCACGCTCGGCACCGGGCGCGACGCGCAAATCATCGACGCCCTGGAAGGCGAGCGCAAAGACCCCTTCATGCTGCATTACAACTTTCCCCCGTACTCGGTGGGTGAATGCGGTCGTGTCGGTAGCCCCAAGCGCCGCGAGATCGGTCACGGTCGGCTGGCCAAGCGCTCCATGATTGCCGTATTGCCGGACATGGAAACCTATCCTTATATCCTGCGCGTGGTGTCTGAAATCACCGAATCCAACGGCTCCAGCTCCATGGCCAGTGTGTGTGGCGCATCACTGTCGATGATGGACGCCGGTGTACCCATTAAAGCCCCGGTCGCGGGTGTCGCGATGGGCCTGATCAAAGAGGAAAAGCGCTTTGCCGTGCTCACCGACATCATCGGTGACGAGGACCATCTCGGCGACATGGACTTCAAGGTCGCCGGCACCACGAATGGCGTCACTGCTCTGCAGATGGACATCAAGATCGAAGGCATCAACAAGGAAATCATGGAAGTCGCGCTCAAGCAGGCGAAAGAAGGCCGGCTGCATATCCTGGGCGAAATGGCCAAGGTGATTTCCACGCCGCGCGCCGAACTCTCGGAATACGCCCCGCGCATCATCGCCATCAAGATCAATCCGGAACGCATCCGCGACGTCATCGGCAAGGGTGGCGCGGTTATCCGCGCGTTGTGCGAGGAGACCGGCTGCACCATCGATATCGAGGATGACGGCACGGTCAAGATCGCTTCGGCCGACAACGTCGCCGCGCAGGAAGCTGTGCGTCGCGTTAAGCAGCTCACGGCGGATATCGAAGTCGGCATGGTCTACGAGGGCAAGGTTGCCAAGCTCATGGACTTCGGTGCCTTCGTCACCATCCTGCCCGGCAAGGATGGCTTGGTGCATATTTCGCAGATCTCGCGCGAGCGCGTCGAGAACGTTGCTGACAAGCTGAAGGAAGGCGAAATGGTCAAGGTCAAAGTACTGGAAGTGGACAAGCAGGGCCGCATCCGCCTGTCCATGAAGGCGCTGGAAGAAGAACCGGTCTCCTGAGCATTGCACGCTTGAGCAGTAAAAAAGGGAGCTTCGGCTCCCTTTTTTGTGCTTGTCTTGTTTAGGCCGTGCTGGCTGGTTAAGCTGGTGGACGTTAAATGATTGGCTAGTTTTTTCAGAATCGGAGGATGCAAGATGGCTAAATTCAAGATACAGGCCACTGGCAGATTCCTGATGCTATCGGCGTTCTGTATTGTCCTCAACGGATGTGTAGGACTGGAAACTTACATAGTAAGTAGTCCAATAAGTAATTCATCACAAGTAGATATCAGCAAGAAAGGGCGGTTTGTACTTGATGACACAGTTATCTTTGTATCGCCAACAAATTACGTTCATGTAAATAGCGGTGCACTGTGGTTTTCTGTGATCCCGGTAACTGAGGATATTCCACAAAAGGACCAAGGTTTCAGCCCCGGTTACTATATAGGTTCTTTCCAGAAACCGGGATTCTTTATATTCGAGATATTCTTTGCTGTTGGAAAAACCCCCATTATATTTTACCCCGGTGACATTGTCCTTCGTCATCGTGGTAAAGAATGGCGACCAGTAAATACATACGAACTAGTCAAAATGCATGATGCAACCAATCCGTTTTGGGGCCATGAACCATTTAGGCAACTTTGTGCTGGAAAAGAACAGGACACACACAAACGTCATTATTATCACAACCCGATTATGGTGACACATTATGATGGCACCACTAATCAACTCCCAGGTATCGGTGTTCCCAAAAGAATCCAGCTTGAGCAAGATACAAACCGTTGTTATGCCCTAAAGTTCTTGGTTGATCCCCCAGATCCAAGAGAAGAGTTTGATATTGAATTTAGTTCTCTGCAGATAAATAATCGAAATGTTCCGATTCGGATTAAATACGCCCCATTAACTGTGAAGGAAGGACACGGGTGAAGCCCATCAATCTCGGATCTCGCGATAACGGAGCTTCGCCATGTCATTGACCCTGACTTCCACGGCGTTCCGCCACAACGGTGAAATCCCTGAGCGGTACACCTGTGACGGCGAGGATATTTCGCCGCTGTTAGCATGGTCAGGCGTGCCGTCCGAAGCCAAAAGTCTGATCTTGATCGTAGACGATCCCGATGCTCCCGATCCCACAAGGCGCCCAAAATGACTTGGGTGCATTGGGTGCTCTATAACATGCCACCGACAGCCACTGGATTACCGGATGCGGTAGCGGCAAAAAGTTTGCTCAAGGGAACGCTGATAGGAATCAACGACTGGAAGCGCACGGCTTATGGCGGTCCCTGTCCGCCCATCGGTCGCCATCGTTATTTTCACAAACTATACGCGCTCGACACGATGTTGCCGGACATGAACCGGCCAACCAAGGCTAAGGTGGAGAGTGCCATGCAAGGGCATATCCTTTTCCAGGCTGAGATCGTCGGCACTTATCAACGATCTCCATGATGCTTGTGTGGTCGGAGTGGCTTTACAGGAAGCGCATCGTCCTTTAGCCTCGGTGTCAGACATGTACATTGCCGGTCAAAAAAAGAATAACGATCCGCTGCAAAGCTCGCGCCTCCATTCTGCCCGTCTGTTGTTTGCAGTGGTCTGCCTGTCTGTCTTGGCGGCTTGCGGGACGATGAAGAACAGCCCCGATGAGGCGGCGGCAGGGGATTCCGGCGCTCAGATAGATGCGGCGACAGAGGAACGGAACAACGTCAAAGATCCGTTCGAGGGCCTCAACCGCGTTATGTACACGTTCAACGACAAAATGGACCGGTACCTGCTCAAGCCGGTCGCCAAGGGTTACCGCGCGATCACGCCCAAACCGGTCAGCAAGGGCATTTCGAATTTTTTCAGCAATCTGCATGATCCGGCGATCATGTTGTACAACTTCCTGCAGGGCAAACCGAAGGCAGGCGCCTCAGACCTGGGGCGTTTTCTCGTTAATTCCACCATCGGCATTGCCGGCCTGTTCGATGTCGCCACCAAGATGGGGCTGGAAAAGCACAACGAGGATTTTGGCCAGACGCTGGCGGTGTGGGGCGTGGGTGACGGACCCTACCTGGTGTTGCCGTTCTTCGGGCCGAGCAATATACGCGAGGGCGCATCCATCCCCGTGGATTGGTATACCTATCCGCCCAATCACATGGAGGAACAGAGCACGAACGTCAAGATGTTTGCCGTGGAAGTGGTGGATCGGCGCGCGCAGCTGCTGGATGCCGGCGATATTCTCGATCAGGCCGCGGGAGCTGACCCGTATATTTTTGTGCGTGAGGCTTTCCGCCAGCGCCGTCTCAGCCTGATTTACGATGGCAATCCGCCGCAGGCCGCACCGCCCCCGGGCCTGTTCGAGGATGATGAACCGGTGCCCAACACATCTGCCCAACCCGCGCCGGGTGCGCCTCCTCAGTCGAGGTAGCCGTAACCCAGCAGCGCAGGGAACTGCGCCGGATTGCGTGGTTTGACGGGAAATTGGTCGATTCTCGGTCAAAGCTTGTTATTCGCCGTTATCGTTACCGGGAAACAATGATCTGGCTCTGACTGCTGATTTTCAGCGGGTTTTTCGGCCGTGCCCCTTCATTTCTCGCGGTATCGAGGGTAAAATCGCGCCCTTTCTCGAACCTTGCAAGGCCCTGTCCGGCCGGGCGGGGCTTCTTAACGAAGTGAGGTAGATCAATGGTAACCATACGTCTGGCCCGTGGCGGCGCGAACAAGCGGCCCTATTACCGCATCATTGTCGCTGACCGGCGTCGTGCGTTGAACGGCAATAACATTGAGCGCATCGGATTTTATAATCCGATGGCGACCGCAAAGGAAATCAAGCTGAAGGTGGACATGGAGCGCGTGCAGTACTGGCTGGGCAAAGGCGCCAAGCCGACCGATCGCGTGGCTGATCTGCTCAAGCAGGCCGCCAAAACTTCTTAAGTCATCATGGCCGACCCGTCACGCCCTGACGGCTTGGTGCATTTCGGCCGAATCACCGGTCTGTTCGGTGTGCAGGGTTGGGTCAAGGTTTTTTCCCATGCCCGTCCGCGTGAATCGATTATCGACTATTCGCCCTGGCTTGTGAAAACCGCCGGAGACTGGCGCGAGTTGGTGGTCGAAGAAGGGCGCGCGCAGGGCAAGGGCGTGGTGGCAAAGCTCGCCGGCGTGGATGACCGCGATCAGGCGAGCCAGCTGATCGGCGCGGACATCGAGATAAAGTTTTCGCAGTTGCCGCCGCTGTTGAAGGGCGAATATTACTGGACGCAGCTGGTGGGGCTGGAGGTTGTCAATCTCGCCGGAGAACGTCTCGGTAAAGTGGACCACCTCGTCGAGACCGGCGCGAACGATGTGCTGGTGGTGCTCAACGGGAAGGAGCGCTGGCTGCCGGTGACGGCGAAAGTCATCCGCGGGGTGGATCTGGAAGCGGGCGTGATCCGGGTGGATTGGGAAGCGGATTTCTGATCCATGCGTATTGACGTTATAAGTTTGTTTCCGCCGATGTTCGAGGCCGTGAGCGCTCACGGCATTACCGGACGGGCGGTCAAGAACGGATTGCTGACGCTGCGGGTGTGGAACCCGCGCGATTACACGGAAGACAAGCACCGCAGCGTGGATGACCGGCCTTATGGCGGCGGCCCGGGTATGGTGATGATGAATGAGCCGTTGACGCGCGCGATCCGCGCGGCACGCGGCGAACAGACGCAGACGGCGAAGGTGATTTACCTTTCGCCGCAGGGCCGGCGGCTGGATCATGCCGCGGTGCTGGAGATGTCAAAGCGCGAGGGCATGATTCTTCTCGCCGGGCGTTACGAAGGTATTGACGAGCGCCTGATCGAGACAGAAGTGGACGAGGAGTGGTCAATGGGTGACTACGTCCTCTCCGGCGGTGAACTGGCGGCGATGGTATTGATCGACGCCGTGACGCGCCAGCTTCCCGGGGCCTTGGGCGACGAAGATTCAGCGCAGCAGGATTCCTTCGTGGAAGGCCTGCTGGATTGCGAACATTACACGCGGCCGGAAGAGTATGCCGGGCGTAAAGTGCCGGAAGTGCTGTTGTCGGGCGATCACGAAAAGATCCGCCGCTGGCGTCTCAAGCGGTCGCTGGGACGGACCTGGTTGCGGCGGCCGGATTTGCTGGAAAAGTTGACGTTGAACAGTGAGCAGAAACAGCTGCTGGAAGAATTTAAAGAGGAATATTTGAATAAATAGAACCACAGATAAACACGGATAAAAAACTTCCGGGTTTTTATTGAATAATCTGTGTTAATCCGTGTCCATCCGTGGTTAAAAGTATATTTTGAGAATCTAGAGGTGAAAAAATGAGCAAGATCATGCAGGAACTGGAAGCGCGGATGATGGCGGACAATAAGGTCCCCGAGTTTTCTCCGGGTGACAGCGTTATCGTCCATGTGAAGGTGAAGGAAGGTGAGCGCGAACGTCTCCAGGCCTTTGAGGGCATGGTCATCGCGCGCCGGAATAGCGGTTTCAACTCCTCCTTTACAGTACGCAAGACTTCCTACGGCGAAGGGGTGGAGCGTGTGTTCCCGCTGTACAGCTCGGCCATCGCCAAGATCGAGGTCAAGCGCAAAGGCGACGTACGCCGCGCCAAGCTTTATTATCTGCGTGATCTCGCCGGCAAGGCCGCTCGTATTCGCGAGAAGGTCTGAGTTTTGTTGTCATGCCGGCGGAAGCCGGCATTCAGGTAGCACCAGAAAAGCCGCCCATCCGGGCGGCTTTTTATTTTCCCTCTCCCCTTGCGGGAGGGGGTTAGGGAGAGGGGTGTAGTAATTCTGCCAAATCGCCTTCGGCGATGATTAACCGCTAATTGCGGGTTGCTCCGCCCCGCACCCTGGGTGACTTTTGTTTCGGCAAAAGTCACCAAAACCACTCCCCCCGGAGCGCGCGACTTCCTTCTCCGCTCCTCGCCCCACCGGGCGCTCGACCAACTCGCCGGGCGCGAAATACGCGCCTCGGGCTCAAACAGGGTCTCGCTTAAAAACTCCCGGCGGGGCTGCGGTGCTCGACGCGCGCTACGGGGTCTGAAGAAACCGTGGTGGCACTGATCGCTGTGCCCGTGGATAATGAATCCATGCGGAACGGGAGAACATCCAAAGCCAGGGACTACGACGCGGTTGTGGCCACGCCCATCGGCCGGGTCGGGATCGTGGTGCAGGACGACGCGCTGGTGGACGTGAACTTTCTCGGCATGTCCGCCGCCTTGCAGGCCCCGCGCACGAACATGGCGCGCCGGGCTTGTCGCCAGATCCGATCCTATTTCATCAATCCCCGTCTTTCCTTTCGCCTTCCGTTGAAGCTGTCGGGGACGGCGTTCCAGCAGCGCGTGTGGCGCGCGTTGCAGCGCATTCCCGTGGGCCAGACGCTCAGTTACGGCGTGCTGGCGAAGAAACTCGATACCTCGGCACGTGCCGTGGGCAATGCCTGCCGTGCCAACCCTGTCCCCATCATCGTTCCGTGTCATCGCGTCGTCGCAGCGGGTTACGGCGATGTACAGGGAAGTACAAGTGTCGCGGGAAGCAGGAAGCTGAGAGCGACCGTCGGCGGTTTCATGGGCAAGCGCTCGGGTTCCCCGTTGAATCTGAAGCATTGGCTGCTGGAGCATGAGCGCAGGGAATAAGGACCTCATCGAACGTTTTTGCGACGCTCTGTGGTTGCAGGATGGGCTGAGCGCGAACACGCTCGAAGCCTACCGGCGTGATCTGGAAGGACTGGATCGCTGGTTTACCAAACGCGGCACGGCGCTGGCATCGGCCTCGCGCGCCGATCTGCAGGAGTATCTTTCCCAATGCGTCAGCAAAAAAAGTGCACGTACGGCTGCGCGATTGCTGTCCAGCCTGCGCCGGTTTTACGGTCATCTGGTGCGTGAAGAAAAAATCAAAACCGACCCTACGGCGCTGATCGACTCGCCCAAGCTCGGCCGGCCCTTGCCGAAATCGCTGTCTGAAGAGCAGGTGGAAAAACTGCTGGAATCGCCGGATGTCGCGAAGCCTCTCGGCCTGCGCGACCGCGCCATGCTGGAAACGCTCTATGCCACCGGCCTGCGCGTGTCGGAGCTGGTGGGCCTGACGCTGTCGCAGGTGAGCCTGACGCAGGGCGTGGTGCGCGTCATCGGCAAGGGCGACAAGGAACGGCTGGTGCCGCTGGGCGAAGAAGCCATCTCGTGGATCAGCCGCTATCTCGCCGAAGGTCGTCCCAAGCTGGTGCGCAGCCGCTCGACCGATGCGCTGTTCACCACCACCCGCGGCGGCCCCATGACCCGCCAGGCCTACTGGCATAACCTCAAAAACCACACCCGCAAGGCCGGCATTGAACCCAAAAGACTGTCACCCCACACCCTGCGCCACGCTTTTGCCACGCATCTGCTCAACCACGGCGCCGATTTACGCGTGGTACAGATGCTCCTCGGCCACGCCGACCTTTCCACCACGCAGATTTACACCCACGTCGCACAGGCGAGATTGAAGACATTGCACGAGCAGCATCATCCGAGGGGGTAGGGTATCGCGCGCTTTGCGCGCGATACCATTCAAGGCCTGGATTCCGGTTTTCACCGGAATGACGAAAGGGAAAAAGCCGCCTTTCGGCGGCTTTTTATTTACCCCTCTCCTTAATCCTCTCCCGCAAGGGGAGAGGAGAGATATCAATGATAAGCCGACCGATTAATCTGATCGTGATCCACATCCGGATCAAACACCTCCACTCCCGGTACTCGTTTGTAGCCGAGGACGAGGGCGATCTTGTGGATGAGGGTTTTCCAGTTGAGTGAGTTGACGCGGCGACGCAGGACGTCGTTGACTTCTAGCGTCAGTTTTTCATGTTCCTTTTCCAGCGCCGGCAGCTTGTGAAAATAGCGCAGCGCGAGCCAGGCGTAGGCCACCGGCAGCAGTTTGACGATCAGGGACGGGTTTGCCATCGCAAGCCACATGACGATGAAGCTGACGCCGGCGAAAATGAAGAACAAACCATAGCGCACGGCCTTGGCGTACTCGTCGCGATTGCGTTCCATGGCCTCGCGCAGTCGCCGCTCGGCATTGCGTGAAGCGATGGAGTGCGCGTAATGGATGTCGCGGAACATGCTCAGCGTTTTGAGCATGCGCTCGCTATGACGCCGGTTCTCGATGCCGAATGAATCCAGCGCCGATTGGAGGCTTTCGCGGAACTGGCGGTAATTCGGCGTGGCAGCCGGTTCCTTGTAGCGGTCGGCGGTGTGGTTGATCAGGTAACGCAGTTCCAGCACGTTCGCGATCTTCATCGGAAAGCGCAAGCTGATGAACTTGGTGTAGAACGTGTGAAAGCCGTCAGGCGTCAGGTTCAGCCCAGAGAAATCCTGCGCCAGTTCCCGCTGCTGAGCCCTTTCTTTCCTTCGTTTGCTAGTTGTTTTTTTCATGAATGGAAAAGCTCGCTCAATATCCTGCCCCGTTTTCATGATATTGAACCGTCCTGTAGTTCTAATGGAAACTAGGATAACGGATAAAGCAGGGGTTTTCTACCGCCGGGCTGGCGCCCCGGGAACGGTCGTAGCTTAGAGACTGTGTCAGAACAAATACAAAAATCATGAACCACGGGGTCCACGGGGAGAAATGAATAGGATCATGCCTTCATCCCAGCCTGGTTTTCCCCGTGCTCCCCGTGGTTGAAATTCTTAACTATTACCCAGCATGTTCCGCAGGTTGGCGACATGGATGTCGGCGCGGCCGAGCATAGCCTGAGCATCAGGCTCCCGGTCCGGCTCCTCCCACTTGAGGTCATCCGATGGTAATTCCCTGAGGAAACGGCTGGATTCGCAGATGATGACCTCGCCGCCGCGCTTGCGCCGGTCGACAAAGGAGAATGTCAGCGTTTGGCGCGCGCGCGTCATGGCCACGTAGGCGAGACGGCGTTCTTCTTCCACGCCGGCCTCCGACTTGTTCTGATGTTGCGGCATCAGGCCTTCTTCCATGCCGACGATGAAAACATGCGGAAATTCCAGGCCCTTGGCGGCGTGCACGGTCATGAGCGAAACCAGATCGCCGGGATTTTCCTGATCGCCTTTATCCAGGATGCCCGAGAGCGTCAGCCGCGCGACCAGGTCGCTGAGCGTCAAGTCCTCTTCCTGGCGCGCGAGACGCTGGATCCAGCCCACCAGTTCCAGCACGTTTTCCATGCGGCGTTGTGCGATCTTTTGATCGTTGCAGATGTCCTTGAGCCAATCTTCATAATGCAGGTCGGTCAGCATGTCGCACACGAGTTTGCCCGGCTCATCATCTTCCGACTTGGTGATCATTTCCATCAGCCAGTGCGTGAAACCGCGCAACGTTGTTTCCTGACGTGCGGTAAGTTTCGTGTCGATGCCGGGATCCATGGACGCTTGCAACAGGCTCGTGTTCAGTTCGGCGGCATGCGCGGAGAGCAGCTCCAGTGTGGCCGGAACGATTTCGCGCCGCGGCGTGTTGATCACGCGCAGGAAGGCATTGTCATCGCCCGGGTTGCATAGCAGGCGCAGATAGGCCATGACGTCCTTGATCTCGGTCTTGTCGAAGAATGACGTCCCGCCGCTCTGAAAATGCGGAATGCGCCGCTCGCGCAACACGCGCTCGAGCACGCGCGACTGATTGTTCTCCCGGAACAGGATGGCGTAATCCCTGAAATCCGTGTTGTTCTTGAATTTGTGATTCAGCAATTCGGAAATAACGCGCTCGGCCTCGTGCTCCTCGCCGCGTGCCCGCAGCACGCGCAGCGACTCGCCGTAATCGCGGTCGCACCACAGCGATTTCTCGAAGAGATGGGAGTTATTCGCAATCAGGGCATTGGCGGCCTTGAGAATCCGCCCGCTCGAACGGTAGTTCTGCTCGAGCTTGATTACCTTAAGTAGCGGGAAATCCTGTTGCAGCTGTTTCAGGTTCTCCGGATGTGCGCCGCGCCAGGCATAGATGGACTGGTCGTCATCGCCCACCACGGTGAGCGCACCGCGATCGCCGGCCAGTAGTTTGACGAGCTGGTACTGGCATAAATTTGTGTCCTGGAATTCGTCCACCAGCAGGTAACGCACGCGCTGGCGCCATTCCGCCAGTAGTTCCGGGTGCTCCTGGAGGAGCCGCACCGGCTTGAGGATGAGGTCGTCGAGATCCATGGCGTTGTACGCCTGGAGGTGGCGTTCGTATTCGCCGTAGATCCGCGCTGCCACGTCCTGGATGGTTTCGCCCCCGGCCGTGAGTGGCGCTTCCGCTGGCGACACCAGGTTGTTTTTCCATAACGAGATCTGGTGCCGTACGGCCTCGGCAGGGTTAATCTTGCCGGTGTATTGTCCGCGCAGTAGCTTGCTGAGCAGTGCCTGGCTGTCTTCGCCGTCGTACAGCGAGAAGCCCGGCCGGTAACCGATATCGCTCAGGTGCTCGCGCAGGATTTTCAGGCCGAAGGTATGGAAGGTCGAGATGAGCAGTTCCTTGCTGTATTCGCCGTTCATCAGATCGGACACGCGCGATTTCATTTCGCGTGCGGCCCTGTTGGTGAAGGTGATGGCGACGATATGGCGCGGGGCAATGCCGTAGTCGCGGATAAGCCAGGAGATTTTACGGGTAATGACGGAGGTCTTGCCGCTGCCCGCGCCCGCCAGCACCAGCAGGGGGCCATTGACGTACTGCACGGCCGCTTTCTGTGGCGGGTTCAGTTTAGGCAATTCCGCTGGATCGTGATAGGAAGTGTCATGACTGGACGGGCATTCTAACCTTAATTCACAGTCGTTTGAAAGAAAAGTTTCCGGAAAAATTTATCTTCATTCCAGTTGCTCAAGAAAGTTTTTCATGCGTTCCCGCGTCGCGGCGGGTTTGTCCAGCAGCTGGCCAATGAGATCGAACAGGGCGTGGTGGCGGGAGCCGAACAACCGGTGGGCACGCACCATCTTCAGGGTGTGCACGCCTTCGCCTTCAAGCGCGCCGGTTTGGCCACGAACCAGCCGACGACCCAGCTCGTGATGGTGGGAGCCCTTGCTGGTGGCCGTGGTAATCAGGTCGCCAAGGCCGGCGAGTCCGTGCGCCGCGCCCGCCGAACCGCCCAGACCGGTGACGATGCGCTCCAGCTCGTGCATGGCCGCCGTGGCAAGATAGCCCCGCATGTTGTCACCCAGGCCCAGCTCGTCTGCCACGCCGAACAGGATGGCGTAAACGTTCTTGAGCACGGCCGACCAGGAAATGCCCTCGGTGTCGGCGCTGTGTTCGAGGTAAAGCGAGGTACCGGCAAAGACATCGCGCAGGCGAGCAAAGATTTCAGCCCGTGCGGCGCCGGCTTGGGCGAAGGCCGGACGTCCGGCGCGGATTTCCTCCGAAATCATCGGTCCGTAAAGCACGGCAATTGGGGCTTCCGGACCCAGCGCTTGGGTAAGTGCCCGCGCCGCCGTGCGTCCCTCGTCGTCGAGCCCCTTGGCGATACTGACGCAGAACGTGTCCGGGCGCAGACGGGGCCGCAGCCGGGTGGCCAGCTCGAAATGGGGATTGGCCGGCAGACAGAAGATAATGATGTCCTGTTGTCCGGCGATGGATTCCAGTTCGACGGCAAGGCTGCCTGGTTGGGAGCGACGCTGCCAGACCGTGAGCGTGTGGCGCTGTTGCAGGAGGTATTCCATAGCCCGGCCCATTTCGCCGTGGCCGAGGATGAGGATTTGATATTTATTTTTCACCGCCAAGTCGCCAAGACGCCAAGAATTCAGAAAGTCTAACGAATCCCAGGGTTAAAATCCTGAATTTCATTGGCGTCCTTGGCGTCTTGGCGGTTAAGCACATATAGTTCCAGAGCATGACTAATCGAATTATTTTCGTCCCGGGGAAAAATCCCAAGCCGCCCGCGGAAGAGCACCGGCGTCAGTTGGTGCGCAGCCTGCTCCGGGGTGTCGAGCGCGCCGACCCCGCTGTGGCGCTGGAGATCGAACGCAAACCCGACAGCTTCCAGTGCATCTCGTGGAATCCGCTCTACTATCAAAGCTACAAGCCGCTGGACGAGGATCTGCCGTGGATCGAGGCGTTGCTGAAGCAGGTTGGCCCGACCCAGGAAGATGTGCAGGAGGCGCTATCGGTTCGCCGTCGCTTCGCCTGGGTGCTTTATACGGTGGCGGATCTGTTTCATTTTCTCATTCCGTTGCTGCCGGACCCGGTCGTGAGGGCTACGATCCGGGAAACCGCGCGTTACTTCAGCAACGACGGAGGCATCGGCCAGCAGGTACGTGAGTTGCTCAAGGTGCCACTGCGTAAAATGCTGGAGGCGGGAGATCGTATCCTTATTATTGGCCACAGCATGGGTTCCGTGATCGCCTACGACAGCCTGTGGGAATTGACGCACATCGAGAAAAACCCCGGCCGGATCGACCTGCTCTCGCTGGGCAGCCCCTTGGGTATGCGCTTCACGCAGCAGCGCCTGCTGGGCGTGCGTGAAAAGGGGACGCAGCGTTATCCCCAAAATATCCGGCACTGGACCAACATGACCGCGCAGGGCGACCTCACGGCCCCGGATCCCACGGTGCGCGATGATTTCAAGGCCATGCTGAAGCTGGGCGTGGTGGAGTCGATCACCGATGTGAATGGCGGACTCTTCAATTATTTTCGCAATGAGCGGGGACTGAACGCGCATCGTTCCTATGGCTACCTCGTCAACCCCCGGGTGGGCGAGGTCATCGCGAACTGGTGGAAAGAGGGCGGATGAAATGAAACAGATGATGCGGTGGAAATTCGCCATGCTTGTGGCGCTGGGCTTGTGCGGGCTTGGACCGGTTTCCGCTGTCTGGGCAGAGGCCGACAGGCTTCCCGAGCCGGTGGCGGCGGCGCTGAAGCGCCATGGCTTCCCGACGCGCGGCCTGAGTCTCTATGTGCAAGAAATCGGTCAGGACGAGCCGGTATTGTCCATTGCGGCCAATCAGCCTCGCTTTCCCGCCTCGACCATCAAGCTGCTCACCACGCTGGCGGCGCTGGAGGAACTTACCCCGGCCTGGCGCTGGAAGACCGAGGCCTATGTCACGCAACCCGTGCGTGACGGGCGCCTGGCGGGCGATCTTTATATTAAGGGTTACGGCGACCCCTATCTGGTGATCGAGCATTTCTGGCGCCTGCTGCGTGCGCTGCGCGCGGCGGGCCTGGAAACCATCGATGGCAATCTGGTGCTTGACCAGAGCCACTTTGCGCGTGAAGCGGGCGATGCCGCCGATTTCGATAACCAACCGCTGCGCGCCTACAATGTCCTGCCGAATGCCTTGCTGGTCAATTTTCAGGCGGTGAATTTCCGCTTTATCCCGCAGTTGTCAGTCCAACGTGTTCAGATTATTGCCGATCCGCTGCCGGCGAATGTCGAGCTGGAGAATCGCGTGGTGCTGGCCGATGCGGTGTGCCGCGGTTGGGCGCACCGGCTTGGCATGAAGGTGCGCCATGAAAAGGACCGCACGCGCGTGGTTTTCAGCGGCACCTATGACGCCGGCTGCGGCAACAACGAGCTGTTCCGCGTGGTGTCCGAGCCCGCGCCGTATATTCTCGGCCTGTTCCGCTTGCTGTGGACGGAACTGGGCGGGCGTTTTGCGGGCGATGTGCGTGAGGCTACGGTCCCGGCCGAGGCCACGTTGTTCCACACCTCTTATTCGCCGCCGCTGGCGGACATCGTTCGCTCCATTAACAAGTACAGCAACAATGTCATGGCGCGTCAGCTGTTGCTGACGCTGGGAGCCGAAAAGGCCGGAACGCCCGGTACGACGGATAAGGGTATTCAGGCGGTAAGCGAGTGGCTTAAGCGCCGTAATCTCATTTTTCCGGAACTGGTGCTGGAGAACGGGGCGGGGCTTTCACGCGAAGAGACGATCTCCGCGCGCCATCTGGGACAAGTATTATTGGCCGGTTGGCGCAGTCCGTACATGCCGGAATTCATTTCCTCGCTACCCCTCGCAGCCATGGATGGGACCTTGCGCCGGCGCTTCAACAGTGGGGCGCTCGAGGGACAAATGCATCTCAAAACCGGCAGCCTGAACGATGTACGCAGCGTGGCGGGTTACGTGCTGGACCGCGCTGGCCGGCGTGTGGTGGTTGTCTGCCTGCATAATCAGGCTCGGGCCGACACCGCTGCCGGCGAGGCGGTGCAGGAGGCGGTGCTTCAATGGGTCCATGAGCGGCCCTGATATTTCAGCACTGGACAGTCCTTATGGTATGGTCAATCCTTAAGTTTTGGCGGTCACGACGGACACACACAATGGCGACCAAATACGTTAATGCGGTAATCTCGGAAGAAAACAACGATAACAGTCTGCCCGTGCTGGACGGCACGCTCGGACCCAGCGCGGTGGACATCCAGTCTTTGTACTCCCGAAACGGCCTGCTGGCCTACGATCCCGGGTTCCGCTCCACCGCCGCCTGCAAGAGCAGCATTACTTTCGTGGACGGCGACAAGGGTGTGTTGCTTTATCGCGGGTACCCGATCGAGGAGCTGGCCGAACACAGCGAATTCATCGAAGTGGCCTATCTGTTGATGCATGGCGAATTACCCAACGCCACGCAACGCAAAAAATTTGACGACGCGATTGGCAGCTACAACCTGCTGCATGAGCAGGTGCTCTCGTTTTACCGTGGTTTCCGCCGTGACGCCCACCCCATGGCAGTTATGGTCGGTGTGGTCGGCGCGCTGTCGGCGTTTTATCACGATGTCATGAACATGCGCGACGCCGATGACCGTGAACTGGCGGCCATCCGGCTCGTTGCCAAAATGCCGATGCTGGCTGCGGCCAGCTACACTTATTCAATCGGCCGCCCGCAACGCTATCCGAACAACACGCTCGACTACGCCTCGAATTTCCTGCAAATGATGTTCGGCGCGCCGAACCGGGACTACGTCGTCGATCCAGTCTTAGCGCGCGCGCTCGACGTTATCCTGATCCTGCACGCTGACCACGAACAGAATGCCTCAACCTCCACGGTGCGGCTGGCCGCCTCCAGCGGCGCCAATCCTTTCGCCTGCATCGCCGCCGGCATTGCCTCGCTTTGGGGCCCGGCGCACGGCGGCGCCAACGAGGCCGTGCTCAAGATGCTGATGGAGATCGGCAGCGTGGAGAACATCCCGAAGACCATCGACCGCGCCAAGGACAAGAGCGATCCCTTCCGCCTCATGGGTTTCGGCCACCGTATCTACAAGAATTTCGATCCGCGCTCGCTGGTCATTCAGAAGCAGGCGAAAAAGGTTTTGGCGCATCTCGGCAAGGACGACCCGCTGCTGGAAATTGCCATGCGGCTGGAGGAGATCGCGCTCAAGGACGAATACTTCATCGAGCGCAAGCTGTACCCGAACGTGGATTTCTACTCCGGCATCTTGCTGCGCGCCATGGGCTTCCCCATGACCATGTTCACCGCCGTGTTCGCGCTGGCGCGTACGGCCGGCTGGGCCAGCCACTGGCTCGAGCTGCAGGGCGAATCCCACGGCATCGATCGTCCGCGCCAGATTTACGTCGGCAAGACCCTGCGGCATTATTCGAAGAAAAAATAAATCCCTGTGTTGAGCTGGGCGATTTATCCGGACCTGCGTTTATCCAGACTCAAAGGACTTTTTGCCATGAAGAAATATCTTTGGTTCGTGCTGGCGGGAATCTTGCTCGGTGGTTGCGCCTCGTATACCGCCACCTCCGGCCGGGTAGTCATCAAGGATGACGGCAAAGCTGCCGACAAAGCTGTCGAGATTCGGCTCATCCCCAGCGATCGTGCGCTGATCAAGGATTACTACCGGAAATCCCCCGTCGCGAATACCGCTCCAGGGTCGATGCCTTTGATCAGGGGCGGCAACCTTCTGGCGGACGTCAAGGTGGAACCCCTGCCGCCCGTGCTGGAACGGAAACTATCGTCATTACCGACCACCCATGTGCGCTGGATAACTGGCCGCGACGTCATTCTTGTTGAAAAGAAAACGCGCACCATCGTGGATGCGATTTACGACGTGACGAAATAGCGCGTCACTTTTTTATCAAGAATCTCCCGACTAGGGCGCGGCGTTTTTCGTAGGCCTCGCGCGCAATCGCCACGTCTTCCAGAAAGTAGGGCAACTCTTCCAGCAGCAACGCCTGCGGGCCGTCGACCAGGGCCTTGGTCGGCACCGGATGGAAATCCACCAGAATCATGTTGGCGCCGGCGATCACGCCCTGCGCGGTGACATGCGAAATATCGAGCATGCCATCGGGCGCGCGGTCGCGCGTGCCCACCGAATGCGAGGGATCGATGCACACCGGCATGCGCGTCAGGCGCTTGATCACCGGCACGTGCGCGAAGTCGACGAAGTTGCGGTGCGGATCGCCCATGTTGGTCTTCATGCCGCGCAGGCCGAAGACAATATTCCGGTTGCCTTCGCTGGCCAGGTATTCGGCGGCGTTCAGCGATTCCTCCAGGGTGATGCCGAAGCCGCGCTTGAGCAGCACCGGCAACTCGCGCTGGCGTCCGACGATTTTCAGCAGTTCAAAATTCTGGGTGTTGCGCGTGCCGATCTGAATCATCACGCCGGTAGGTTTGCCGGTCTTGTGCAATGCCTCCTGGATTTCGATCAGATGTGAGTCGTGGGTGATCTCCATGGCGATCACCTTGATGCCGTATTTTCCAGCGAGCTCGAACACCCACGGCAGGCACTCCTTGCCATGGCCCTGGAAGGAATAGGGATTGGTGCGCGGCTTGTACGCGCCCATGCGCGTGCATACCTGGCCGTTATCGCGCAATGCCTTCAGCATCATCTCGACATGAGTCGGATTATCCACGGCACAGAGACCGGCGAAGACGTTGAGATTGTCCTGGCTGAATTTAACGCCGTTGTACTCAAAGCCGGTCTGGCGGCCGTCGTCTTTGTGCCGTCCCAGGATGCGGTATTCTTCCGAGATGCGCACCACGCGCTCCACGCCTGGCAGACTTTCGATCTCGGTTTTGTCGAGCGAGGCGGTGTCGCCGATGAGATAAATTTCCGTGAGCGTTTGCAGCGTGCCGATTTCCTGGTGGACGCGTGTTTTGATGTTCGGTTTGTGCGCCAGAAAATCGAGAATCTGCCGGTATTCCGGAGTTTTTTCTCCCAGATTGGGTTTGAGGATAACGATCATGCGACTTTTCCTTTATTATTCAATACGGCTCAAGGCTGGGTATTTTAACAATTTAACCGTGAAAGATATGTTTACAATGAGCCTCAACTCCGCATGAGCCTGAAAGCCGTCAAATCCCCGCCCTACGCCCTGGACCGCGCCACCCTGGAACGCGAGGTGCGCGTGGATACCTATCGTGCCTCCGGCCCAGGCGGGCAGCACGTAAACCGTACCGAATCGGCGATACGCCTGACCCATGCACCTTCGGGGGTGGTGGTGACGGCCACGGAGAACCGCTCCCAGATCCGCAATCGCGCCATCGCCTTCGAGCGTCTTGCACTGAAATTGCGCGCACTAAACCGCGTACGCAAGCCGCGCAAGGCCACCCGCATCAGCCGGGGAATGAAAGAACGCCGGCTGGACGCCAAGAAGCGACGTGCCGCCCTGAAGCGCGAGCGATCACACCGCCGCGAGGAATATTAGCGTTTGCTCAAGCGTCTTCCGGCTGAATTGTTTTGCCCGGGGAGTTGACGTAGGATGTTTTTACACCAGCCCCACCGCAGGGCGGGTGGTTTTAGTTCCAAATAATAAAGGGGGATGTATGCAAACCGGTACCGTGAAGTGGTTCAATAACGCGAAGGGTTATGGTTTTATCACCCCGAGCGACGGCAGTGAGGATGTGTTTGTGCATTTTTCCACCATCGAAGGAGACGGTTACAAGAGTCTGAACGAGGGGCAGCAGGTCGAGTTTGAGCACGCTCAGGGACCGAAGGGCAAGCAGACCACGCGCGTTCTCCCCCGCTGAAATACCGACAGGAAACAGCATTTGCAATTTCCGGCCCCGCCACCGTGCGGGGCCTTGTTTTTGTGCATGGCGCCCGGCGCGTTCCACGCTGGCGTGCCGTGGGCGTTTTACTACACTTGAGAGAAGACATTCCCGTTCGCATCGCATGAACTGGCTGGGCAAGACACTGACGCGGAAGTTCATCATCCTGCTCGCCGGGTTTCTGGCGTTGCAGGCGCTCCAGCTCGGCATCGGCATATTCGGTATCCTGCATGTCGGCGAGGAGGGCACGGCCATCAACGAGGCCGGCCGTCAGCGCATGCGCATGTATCATCTGTTGTTTCTTACGCACGAGGCTCTGGAATACCATTCCTGGCCGAGTGAGGGGCGCAAGATCGTGGATGGCATTCTTGCCGACTACGACGCCGAGTCCGACCGCCTTGATGCGCTGGCCGGTAAGTCGGCGAAGTACGAAAAATTCCGGGAAGCCGTTACCGCCGTGCGCGCTCACTGGGACGGGGAGCTGAAACCGCTGTTGCTGGCGCTCGATCCGTCAAACCCTCAAGCGGCGTTGGCAACCTTGGCCCGTTTCGAGGCCCAGGTTCCCGGGCACGTGAGACATCTGGAGGAGGTCATGAGCCTGATGGAGCTGGATGCCGCCGAGGATGCTCGCGAACTCGCCATTTTTCAGGCCGTTATTCTTGGATTGACCCTGCTCCTCGGCGCGGTCGGTTTTGCCATGGCCCGCTATGTCGTGACTCTGCCGCTGCGGCAGCTGACGGAGGCAACACGTTCCATCGCCGCCGGCGCCTATGACAGGCGTGTCGTGATTTCCTCGCGCGACGAAATCGGCGAGCTGGCCGGCACCTTCAACCGTATGGCGGAGGCCATCGGTGCAAAGACCTCGCGTATCGTTGCCCTGAACGAGATTGCCATTTATCTCACCTCAAAATTGTCATTGCGTGAGTTGCTGGATGAAATCATGAACCGCGGCATGCAGTTGACCGGCGCGCAGGCCGCCTGCATCGCTTTTTTCGATCAGAAGACGAGCCGCTTTAAAGAATGGGTCACGCAAGGTCTGTCGGACCATTTTGTTAAGAACATGTCTTTCCGCCCCGGTGGCCTGGCCCATGAGGCTTTTACTACTACTACTACTACTACTACTTCGGTCGGTACTTACATCCTCAGCAACGACCGGCCCGAGACAAAACACAAACTTTCCCGGCTGACGCACGAGGAAGGCATCCAGTCGTTCACCTGCCTGCCGCTCACGAGCCACGCCAGCCGGCTGGGCGTGATTTATTTCTACCGCAAGGACCGCGATTTCTTTTTGCCGGATGAAATCGAAACTCTGAACACCTTCGCCCACCTTGCCGCCGGCGCAATCGAGAACGCGCAGTTACAGGAGCAGACGCAGGACCTCGCCGTCACCGACAAGCTCACCGATCTGCGCAACCGCCGGTTTTTCGATCAGCGGCTGGCCGAGGAAATCCAGTATGCCATAAGGGATGAAAAGCCCCTTTCGCTGTTGCTGCTCGATATTGATGATTTCAAGCGCATCAATGACACCTATGGGCATGCTGCCGGCGACAAGATGCTCCAGACTTTGGGCCGCACACTTTCGGGCCAGTTGTGGCAGGTTGACGTCGCCGCCCGCTACGGCGGAGAGGAGTTCACCGTCATTCTCCCAGGAACGGATTTCAATGCCGCGAGGCGCGTGGCTGAACGCCTCCGGCAGTCTGTCGAGGGTGCGACGACCCGCCTGGAGGGCGGTCGCACGATCAGTATGACGGTCAGCATTGGCATTGCCTGTTTCCCGCGTTGCGGGGACTCGGCGGAAAGCCTGGTCGAGCACGCCGACCAGGCTTTGTATACCGCCAAGCGCGAGGGCAAGAACCGCGTGTGTCTGTACCGTGAAATTCTCAAGTCAAGACTGGAGCAGAATCCGGATGAAATCGTAATGTTGCTCAAACAGGGCCTGGAGAATATTCAGCCCATTGTTACGGCTGTGTCCGCCAAGGCGGCGTTTCTTCACGAACACATGGCGCTGGTTGTCGATACGGCGATGCGGCTGGCGGATGTGCTCACGCTTAACCGGGAGGATCGTGAAACGTTGCGCCTCGCGGCGCAGTTGCATGAGATCGGCATGATCACCATATCCGACGAGGTCCTGAACAAGCGGGGCGCGCTAACCACCGAGGACTGGGCGCTGATCCGGCAGCACCCCGCCACCGCTGCCGGATTCCTGGAGCAGGTGCCCGCCTTGTGTCACCTCGCGCCGGTTGTCCGTCATCATCATGAGCGTTATGACGGCGGCGGCTATCCCGACGGGCTCAAGGGTGAGGCCATTCCCTATCTGGCGCGGGTACTGACGGCCGCGGACACCTATGCCGCGATGATAGGCGAATGGATCGGGCATAAGGCCAAGCCGGCCGCTGTGGCCAAAGCGCAGTTTACAGAATCCGCCGGGACCCAGCTTGATCCGCGGATCGTTTTGGCGTTTGTACAGGTGCTGGATAAGGAGCAGGCACAGACAGACTGAGTGCGCGCGGCGGAGGGTGTGCGCGACGCCGGAATCGGGGCCGGAGCCCCAGCTCCCGACGTTATCCCGATGTCCGCTCCAGCGCGACGGCATAGAATCCGTCGGTGTGATGGCGGTGCGGGTACAGCCGCAGGACGTCGTCCTCCATCGTCAGCGGCACGTGCCGTCGCTCCAGTATCTCGTTTACCGGGATCATGCGAAAGTCCGGGTGTTCTGACAGGAATTTTTCCACGATGTCATCGTTTTCTTCTTTCAGCAAACTGCATGTCGCATATACCAGCCTCCCTCCGGGCTTGAGCAGCTCGGCCGCGGCGGCCAGGATGCGCTGCTGGGTGTCCGTCAGCTCTGCCAGGTTGATGTTGCGCCATTTAATGTCGGGATTGCGTCGCATCGTGCCGGTACCCGAGCAGGGCGCGTCTACCAGTACGCGGTCAATTTTCCCCTTCAGACGTTGCACACGCGCATCGCGTTCATGGCTTATCGTGACCATGCGGACGTTGTTCAGTCCGGCGCGCCGCAGCCGTGGCTTGAGCCGGTCCAGCCGCTTGGCCAGTACGTCGAAGGCATACACCGTGCCGGAGTTGGCCATGAGCGCCCCCAAGTACAGCGTTTTTCCGCCGGCGCCGGCGCAGAAATCCACGACCATTTCCTGCCGTTTCGGCTCCAGCATCAGCGCCAGCAACTGACTGCCTTCGTCCTGTACCTCGAATAATCCCTCCTTAAAACAAAGCGTCTTGAAAATCGGCGCGCGCTCACGGCGTCGCAGACCGGAAGGCGAGTAGGGCGTAACCTCGCACGAAAACCCTTCTTGCGTGAGCCGCGTCTGGACCTCATCGCGTTTGGCCTTGATCGTGTTAACGCGCATGTCCAATGGCGCGGGCTGATTCAGCGCCTGCGATAACGCCAGCGTTTCCGCATCGCCGTATTGCGCACGCAATAGTTCCGCCAGCCAGTCCGGCATGTTCGCTTGAATGGCAAATGGCAGCGTGGTTTTGTCGAGCGTGCGCGCACGCTCCACCATCCCGCGCGCATCGCCCCGGAATCCCGTTTCTTCAAGTGCGCGGGCGCTGTAGTCGTGTGTCAGCAGGTATGCCGCCACCACATCCAGCAGCAGAGAGTTACCGGCAATGTGCTCCAGCCAGCGTTTCTCGCGCAGACAGCCGTAAACCGTCTCCGCCACGAAGCCGCGATCGCGCACGCCCATATTCTTGTGCGTTCGGAAATAACCCTCCATCTGCCGGTCGGCGGGTATTTTTTCGCTGAGAATGCGTTCCAGCAGCTCAGCGGCGGAATGGAGCAGGATGGGTTTGGCCATGGATGAATGTGGGAAAGGCTGCGGATGCGAATCGCAGCGGGATTATTTGCCGTAGCGCTGGAGCAGATCCTGATAGGCGTCTATGCGCCGGTCACGAAAGAAGGGCCAGATACGGCGCACGTCTTCGGATTGTTTACGGCTGATTTCCGCCACCAGGACCTCGGGCTTGTCGCTTGCGGCCTGCGCGAAATATTCTCCCTGCGGCCCGGTAATAAAACTCGAACCCCAGAATTGAATTCCTGACGTGCGGCCTGAAGGGTCCGGTTCGTGCCCCACGCGGTTGCAGGTGACGACAGGCAGGCCGTTGGCGATGGCATGCGCACGCTGGATGGTTATCCAGGCCTCGCGCTGGCGGCTTTTCTCGGCTTCATCGTCGCGCGGGTCCCAGCCGATAGCAGTAGGGTAGAGCAGGATGTCCGCGCCGTGCATGGCCATTAGCCGCGCGGCTTCCGGGTACCACTGATCCCAGCACACCAGCACACCGAGCATGCCCACCGAGGTGCTGATCGGCACGAAACCCTGATCACCCGGCGTGAAATAAAACTTTTCGCAGTACCCGGGATCGTTCGGGATGTGCATTTTTCGGTATTGACCCTTCAGGCTGCCATCCGCCTCCAGCACCACCGCGGTGTTGTGATGCACGCCGGGGGCACGGCGCTCGAACAACGAGCCGACGATAACGACGCCCAATTCCTTCGCGATCTTGCCCAGATCCTGCGTGGTCGGGCCCGGGATCGCTTCGGCCTGATCGAAGCGCTTGGTGTCTTCCGTTTGGCAGAAGTAAACCCCGGTGTGCAGCTCCTGCAACAACACCAGCCTGGCGCCGCGCGCGGCCGCCTCACGAATCCCGGCAATCGAGGTGGCGAGATTTTTGTTCCGGTCCTCGGAACAGGTTTGTTGCACGAGGCCGATCTTGAGCGATGCATTCATGTCGCCAATGTTAGCATGTTCCCGCGTGATTTTTGTTCAATGCTTGACACCGATGGCGGCCATTCCCTATCGTGCGCTTCCTTCTTGCAACAAAAGGAGTTGTTTCATGAAACGCAAACTGATTCTTCTTGCAAGCTTGTTACTGATCAGTCCGCTGGCCATGGCCTACCAAGTTACCGGCCCGGTGGTGGAAGTGACTGATTCCAAGATTGTCGTGAAGAAAGGCAAGGATAACTGGGAATTGGCACGCGATGCCGGCACCAAGCTAATGGGCGATGTCAAAGTGGGTGACAAGGTGACGGTCGAGTACAGGATGACCGCGACCAGCATCGAAGCCAAGAGCGGGGGCAAAGCCAAAGGCAAGAAATAGAAAAAACCAAAGATTACAGTTCGTGTATTCAAAAACGGGAAGGCCTAATACGGTCTTCCCGTTTTTGTTTGGACCGGCGACTGGTTCTAAAGCACCCCCTCCGGCAACTGCATCGTCACGCAGTGCAGGCTGCCAAACTGGTAAATGAGCGGCAGGCAGTTGATAGCGACCACTTCGCGGTCCGGGAAACACCCTTTCAGTTGTGTCAGCGCATCGTCATCAGCCGGGTCTTCATAGGTGGGTACCAGCACGGCCCCGTTGATGATGAGAAAATTGGCATAGGTGGCCGGCAGGCGGTTGCCATCCTCGTCGAATTTCGCGCTTGGCCAGGGCAGTGGCACGAGGCGGTAGGGCTGGCCGTCTGCGGCACGAAACACTTTCAGCTCGTCCTCCATCGCCTTCAGCTCTGCGAAATGTTCGTCTTGCGGATCATCGCAGCGGACATAAGCAATGGTGTGGCTGTCGCAAAACCGGGCGAGCGTGTCGACGTGGCTGTCGGTATCGTCACCAGCGAGATAACCGTGATGCAGCCAGAGAATGCGATTGATTCCGAGTAGTTCTTTCAGGTGCTGTTCCAATTGCGTCAGCGTCATATTCGGGTTGCGCGTGGGTGCAAGCAGGCAACGGGCGGTGGTGAGCAAGGTCCCGGAGCCGTCAACCTCGATGGAGCCGCCCTCGAGTATCATCTCGACCGTCTGCATGGGTGTTTTTTTGAATACGTCCATGGTGTAAAGCTTGCGGTTGATCTGGTTATCGAGCTCAAAGCCGTATTTTCCGCCCCAGCCGTTGAATCCAAAGTCGAGCAACAGGGCTTCATACGTGCATAAAACGGTCATGGGTCCATGGTCGCGTGCCCAGGTGTCGTTGGAGGGCACGGTCCGCAGAATGACCCGCCCCATGTCCACGCCGGACTCGGACAACAGCTTGCCGACATATTCGCGGTGCTCCCGGTCGTAGCAGGAGATCAATACGTTTTCGCGCCGCGTCACCTGCCGTGCGATCTCAACGAATACCGGCTCGACCTGTTTCAGGCGTTTGGCCCAGTCGCCGTGCACATGCGGCCAGGTGAGCATGACGCCGCTTTGGGGCGCCCATTCAGCAGGGAGGTAGTTGCGGCAGGTGTCGGCCATCGGGTTTTTATCATGTCCTGGTCAAAACGCCGCGTATGCTAGCGTAGCAATTGCGTCGCGCCAAGCGCGTAGGGGCACAATTCATTGCGCCCGGTGAGGTGGAATTGAACAGGGCGCGATAAATCGCGCCCCTACATACCGAAACCCGGTTTGACCTTCGCCGGCAAGTGGTTTTGAATGTGCGCCTGTTTTTGTCTGCCCGGAGCTGAAATGTCCCTGATTCGTCCTTTCACCGGCCTGCGCCCGGCGCCCCGTCGCGCCGGAGATGTCATCGCGCCACCTTACGACGTGCTTAATTCGGAGGAAGCGCGCATACGCGCCAAGGACAAGCCCTGGAGTTTTTTGCACGTCTCCAAGCCCGAGATCGATCTGCCCGTGGGCACCGACCCGTACAGCGCGGCCGTATACGCCAAAGGCAAGGAAAATTTCGCAAAGATTCTCAAAGAGGGCGTGCTCGGGCGTGACCCGGAGCCTTGTTACTATGTTTACCGCCTCGTGATGGGTGCGCACCAACAGACCGGGATCGTGGCGGCGGCTTCGATTCACGCCTACGACGCCAATCGCATCCGCAAACACGAATTCACGCGCCCGGACAAGGAAGACGACCGTGTGCGGCAAATCGAGGCGCTGAACGCCCAGACCGGTCCGGTGTTTTTGACGTACCGCCAATCATCCGCCGTAGATACGATCATCGACAAGCTAACGCTCGGTACAGCCGACGTGGACATCGCCGCCGACGATGGCGTGCAACATACGTTGTGGGCCATGCGTGATCCCCATCAGATCGATGCCATCACGGGCCTGTTCGATTCCATGGACCGTCTTTATATCGCCGACGGCCACCACCGCTCGGCGGCGGCCTCGCGCGTGGCGGCGTCACGACGCGTGAAAAATCCGCAATTCACCGGCAATGAATCGTTCAATTATTTTCTCGCCGTGATATTCCCCGACAACCAGATGCAGATCCTGGATTACAACCGCGTGGTCAAGGATCTGAACGGTCTGTCGCGTGAGAGTTTTCTGAAACGTATTGAAACGGCTTTTACCTTAATGCCGGAATCATCGATGGTAAAACCCGGCCGCACCGGTGAGTTCGGCCTGTATATGAAGGGCCAGTGGTACCGATTGAACATTAAGCCAGATCGCATCCCCGCAGATGATCCGGTGCGACGACTGG
Source organism: Sulfuricaulis sp. (assembly GCF_024653915.1). NCBI lineage: Bacteria > Pseudomonadati > Pseudomonadota > Gammaproteobacteria > Acidiferrobacterales > Acidiferrobacteraceae > Sulfuricaulis > Sulfuricaulis sp. The sequence goes on from NZ_JANLGY010000017.1 coordinate 113,236, forward strand.
ACGTGAGCCTGCTGCAGGACAATCTCATCACGCCGGTGCTGGGAATCGACGACCCGCGCCGTGACAAGCGCATCGATTTTGTTGGTGGCATTCGCGGCCTGAAAGAACTCGAACGGCGCGTGGACTCAGGCGAAATGGCTTGCGCGTTTTCGCTTTATCCCACCTCGATGGCAGACCTCATGAGCGTCGCCGATGCCGGTGAAGTCATGCCGCCCAAGTCCACCTGGTTCGAACCCAAGCTGGCCGACGGGCTGGTGTCGCACGTGCTGGATTGAGCCGAGCCGGCGATGGCGCGGCACAGGCCCCCGTACAGATCAGGTGACCCCGGATTTCTGGCCCAGGTCGGGGCTGTAAACTTTAAAACCGCTCTGCGTGTGTTTGGCCTCGTACATCGCGGCGTCCGCGGCGCACATCAGACTATCGGTTTCGTTGCCGTGTTCGGGAAACAGGGCGATGCCGAGACTGGCGCCGATGTCGAAGTTTCGGTCGCCGATCTGGAGCGGCCTTGAGAACGCCGCCAGGATTTTGCGCGCTACCGTGTCGGACGCGCGCGCGCATGATTTGACGCGCGCCGCTGCCTGCTGTAATACCTGATCGCCGGCATGATGACCGAGGGTATCGTTGATATCCTTGAAGTGGTCCAGATCCATGACCATCAACGCGAAACAGTGTTTCTTGCGGCGCCCGGTGAGCACGGCCTGCTGCAAACGCTCGGTGAACAAGGTCCGGTTCGGCAGATCCGTGAGCGGGTCGTAAAAGGCGAGATGCTGGATCCGCTCTTGCGCCCGCCGGTATTCGTGCCGCACCGCGGCCTCCTTGAGTTCGCGTTCAATGGCCGGAACCAGGCGCGCGAGGTTGCCTTTCATGATGTAATCGTGCGCCCCGGCCTTCATGGCCGCGACCGCGCGGTCCTCGCCGATGGTGCCGGAGACGATGATGAACGGTATGTCGGGCTTGAGTTGCTGCACGAGCCGTAGCGCCTCCATGCCGTTGAACCGCGGCATCGTGAAGTCGGAAATAACGATGTCCCAGTCCTGGCCGTCGAGCGCGGCACTCATGGCATCGGCCGTTTCCACCCGCTCGCAGACCGGGTCGTAGCCGGCGCGGCGCAACTCGCGCAGCAGCAGCTCGGTGTCGGTCTCCGAGTCCTCGACGATCAGGACGTGCAGTGGGGTGAGGGGCATCGGCGATCCCTTAATCGACAGGCCCGATTTTCCAGGGCGACGTCGGGAACCAGCTTTTCAGCGCCTCGCAGGTTTGTGGCCGGCATATGAAGTAGCCTTGGGCCTCGTCACAGCCGAGGGCGGCAAGCGCGTCGAACGTCTCCTTCGTTTCCACGCCTTCCGCGACGACGGTGAGACCCAGGTTATGACCGAGCTCGACCACCGTGCGCACGATCATTGCGTCGCTTTTATTCGCAAGCATTCCCATGACGAATGATTTATCGATCTTGATCTCGTTGATGGGCAAGTGCTTGATGCTGGCGAGCGAGGTATAGCCGGTACCGAAGTCGTCAATGGAGAGCCATGTGCCCATGCGGCTTAGCGCCACAAGGGTCTCCTCGGCGCGTTTCGGGTCGAGAACGATGGCGCTCTCGGTGATTTCCAGCGTCAACTGGCCCGGTTCGGCGCTGGTTGCCTTGAGCGCTTCCTCGATTATTTCCGGCAGGTGCGGGTCGTGCAGCGAACGCGCCGAGAGGTTCACGCTCACCCGCAGTTGAATGCCCTGGCGGCGTGCGCCCTGGCAGTGGCCCAGCGCGTCGGTTAGCACCCAACGGGTCAGCGGGCTGATGAGCCCGGTGTGCTCCGCAGCCACGATAAATTTATCGGGCATGAGCAAGCCGCGGCGCGGGTGTTGCCAGCGTACCAGCGCCTCGGTGCCGACGATGCGGCCGGTTTTGATCTCCACCTTCGGCTGGAAATGGAGCAGGAGCTGATTGTATTCGATCGCGTCGCGCAACTCTGCCATGAGCCCGAGCCGCTCGGGGCTGTGACGATCGTATTCCGGCGCGTAGATGACATAACCGCTTGCCATCTGTTTGGCGCGGTACATGGCGATGTCTGCCCGTTGCAGCAGCGTGTCCGCGTCGTCGGCGTGCTCGGGCATGGTCGCCACGCCGATGCTGGCCTCGACGGCGATCGGAATCCCGTCGATCATGAACGGCGCTGCCAGGCTGTCTTGGAGCTTCTTGATGACGTGTTGCATGTCGCCGGTTGCCGCCAGCCGCGGCAGCAGGATGCCGAACTCGTCGCCTCCGAGGCGCGCGACGATATCGGGCGCGAACAGCACGCCGTGCAACCGCGTGCCGACTTGTTTCAACAGGCTGTCGCCGCGGTGGTGGCCGAGCGTGTCGTTGACCTCCCGGAAGTGTTCGAGGTTCATGTGCAGCAGTGCCAGCGGATGGCGATTTTTCCTCGCCGCCTCGATGGCTTGTTGCACCTGTTCGCGGAACCGGACGCGGTTCGGCAGGTTGGTGACGGGGTCGGTGTAGGCGAGGCGATGGATGGTCTGTTCCGCCTGGCGGCGTTCCTGCCGCATGCGCGCCTCGCGCAGCTCGCGCGCGATGGCGGGCAGCAGGCGCGCGGTGTGGCCTTTCATCAGATAGTCGTGGGCCCCGGCCTTCATGGCCGCGACCGCGACGTCCTCGCCGATGGTGCCGGAGACGATGATGAACGGGATGTCGAGCCCCTTTTCCTGGGCGAGCTTCAGCGCTTGCAGGCCGTTGAAGCGCGGCATGGCATGGTCGGAGACGATCAGGTCCCAGGATTGCCGGGCCAGCGCGGCAGCCAGTCCCTCGGGCGTCTCCACCCGTTCGAACTCGGGCGCGTAGCCGCCGCGCCGCAGCTCGCGCAACAGCAGCTCGGCGTCGGCCTCCGAGTCCTCGACGATCAGGATGCGCAGCGGGGTGGCCAATGGAGTATCACTTTTTCGGCGGTGGCTCGTTCAGCACCAGCCAGTAGAGCCCGAGCTGGCGCACGGCTTCCATGAATTTCGTGAAGTCCACCGGCTTGCGGATGTAGCTGTTCGCGCCCAGGCGGTAGCCGTTGACCATATCCTGCTCCTCCTTCGAGGAAGTCAGGATCACCACCGGCAGCAGCCGGGTGCGCTCGTCGGCGCGCAGGCGCTTGAGCACTTCCAGGCCTTCGACCTTCGGCAGCTTCAGGTCCAGCAGGGTCACGGCGGGCGACTGGCTCGCATCGCGCCCGGCGTAGGCGCCATGGCAAAACAAATAATCGAGCGCCTCCGCGCCATCGCGCACGACCGTCACCTCATTGAGGATGTTGTTTTTCTTCAAGGCCCGCAGGGTCAGTTCCTCGTCGTTGGGGTTGTCTTCCACCAGCAGTATCGTTTTGTCGCTCACGTTTCTCTCCTTATTATGTATACATAGTCCAACCGGGATCGGGTCCGGTTACAGGGTGAAATAAAACGTTGCGCCTTTTCCTACCGCGCCCTCGGCCCAGACCCGGCCGCCATGGCGATGGACGATGCGCTGTACGGTGGCGAGCCCGACGCCGGTGCCGGGAAACTCGCTCAGCGCGTGCAGACGCTGGAACGTGCCGAACAGCTTGTCGGCGTAGGTCATGTCGAAACCGGCGCCGTTGTCACGCACGAAATAGCCCGGTGCGCCGTCGGTGCCGCGCAGTGCGCCGAACTCGATCTCGGCGTTCGCTGTTTTGCCTGTGAACTTCCAAGCGTTGCCGAGCAGGTTGTCCAGCACCACGCGCAGCAGGCGGGCATCGCCCTCGGCGGTCAGGCCAGGATCGACACGGTATTCCACCCGGCGCTCCGGTTCGTTCTTCTGCAATTCCGCGAGCACGTCGCCGGCGAGCGCGCTGAGATCCACGGTCTCGCGATGCATCTCGGCACGCGCCACGCGCGCCAGCTTGATCAGGTCGTCGATGAGGTGCCCCATGTGCTGGGTGGCGGCGCGCACCCGGTTGAGATGCTCCCGGCCCGGTTCATCCAGCCGGTCCGCGTAGTCTTCAAGCACCGCCTGGCTGAAGCCGTCGATGGAGCGCAGCGGCGCGCGCAGGTCGTGCGACACCGAGTAACTGAACGCCTCCAGCTCCTGGTTGGCGGCCTGCAACTCGGCGGTGCGCTCAAGCACGCGCCGCTCCAGATTAGCGTTGAGTTGGCGGATTTCCTCCTCGGCGCGCTTGCGCTCGGTGATGTCGCGCAGAAACACCGTAAACTGGATGTTGCCGTTTTGCTTCACCTTGGAGATGTTCGCCTTGGCGGGAAACTCGGTTCCGTCCTTGCGCCGGCCGTGAACCTCGGGTCGCCGGCTCATCTCGCGGGCCGATTCCGGCTCGGTGGCGAAGCGGCGGACATGTGCGCGATGCGCCTCGGCGAGGTGCGCGGGCAGCAGGCTGTCCAACGGTTGACCCACAACCTCCGCGGCCGTGTAACCGAAGATCCGTTCCGCGCCCTGGTTGAAGATGAGAATGCGCTGGTCCTCGTCCACGCTGATGATGGCGTCGGCCGCCAGGTTGACGATGTTGGCGAAGCGCTTCTCGGAGGAGGACAGCGCATTCAGCATGGCGTTGAAGTCGCGCGCGAGTTGGCCGGCCTCGTCGTCGCCCAGATCGGGAACGCGCGCCTCCGGCCGGCCGGCCCGCACCGTCTCCGACACCCGGCGCACGGCGTAGAGCTTTCTGGTCAGCCGGTTGCCCATGAACAAAGCCAGGATGGACCCGATGGCGATGGCCGCCAGAGCATAGAGGACGCCGTTGCGGGTGATCGCTTCGAGCTTCTCTTGCGCCTCCTGCTGGCCGAGGCCCACCCGCGCCCAGCCCACCGCATGGCCGGCGAGCATAGCCGGGGCAATAGCGTCCACCAGTGCCGAGCCGCGCGCCAGCACTGTGAGCTTTGCCTCTTGCGGGAGATCCCGCACGTACTGGCCCTGCCGGGCACGCTCGGTATGGGCCAGCACTTGTCCCTCCCGGTCCAGCAGCATGGCGAACGCCAACTGAGGATAGCGGCGCTGCGCCTCGGCAAGCTCCTGCAGGCCGGAGATGTCGCGGGCGGCCAGCCAGCCCGCCGCCGAAGTCGCCAGGGTCTGGGCCAGCGCCAGCGCCTGCTCGGCCTGGCGATCGAGCAGCATGTCCCGCTGCCGCTCGGTCAGGTCCCAGACGAACAGGCTCATCATCACCGCGTGCACGGCGGCCACGCCGAAGATCAACTGGCGGCGCAGGCTGCCGAAAAAGAATTCGCGCAATCTCATCGTTGCTCTACTGGCCGCACTTGGGCTTCGAAGCGCGCCACAAACTCGCGCACCACGGCGTAGTCGGCGTCCGTGGCGGGCAGGAAGCGCGCGGTCTCCATGCCGGCGAGGATGCGGCGGCCCTGCTCGCTGTCGTGCAGCGTCAGCAGCACCGAACGCAGCCGCGCACGCAACTTGGGCGGCAAGTCGTCGCGCACCATGAAAGAATTATTGATGAGCGGCGGCGTTTCCCACACGACCATCAGTTGAGCCGCCTCCTGCGGGTGGTCTTTCTGGAACAGACGCCAAGGCGGCGGCCAAGTGACCCCGACCGCCACCTGCCCCAGGTAGGCATTCATGATGGCCGATTCCTGCGAGCCCACGTAGCGGTTCTCGATATCGCGGTTCACGTTCACGCCGCGTTGGTGCAGGAACCATTGCGGCATGATGCAGGCGGCCAGCGCCGTGGGCGAGGGGTAGGCCAGTGCCTTGCCCTTGAGGTCGGCGGGTTTGCTAATGCCGCTGTCGCGGCGCACTACAAAAATGCCCTTGAAGTCGCCAGGCTCGCCTGCCATAGCAATCACCCCATAGCCCACCTTTATCGCTTCTAAGGTCTGCCAGGGGTTGGGCAGCAAAAGCTCTGGTGTCCTCGCCCGGAACTTGCGCTCGTATTCGGCATAGTCGCGTGAGGCCTCCAGAACGAATAGTGTGCCCTCGATCTGCCGCTTGAGATGGTCGATCAGGGGCTGATAGGCTTCGACCAGCCTTTTCGGGTTGTGCAGGGGGTGGATCGCCAGGCGATAGACTCGCGCCTCGACCGCAGGCCCCTCGGCATATTTCGGCGCTGGCGGCGCGGCCTCCTTGCCGCAAGCAGAGAGAAAAAGCGCCGCCACGCAGAAGGTGGTGAGCAAAGCAAAAGTCAGGGCGATGCGTTTTTTCACGAAACCTTCCCCCGTTTCTTGAACACCCGGCACCTCATGGGTGTTCGCGTTGTGGCGGCGGGGCTTGCGAGGAAGGTTGGGGGGGGGGGGGGGGGGGGGGG
>NZ_JANLGY010000018.1 GCF_024653915.1 Sulfuricaulis sp.
TAAGGAACTGGTGATCGAGTTCGCGTGAGTGGAAAAATCGGCCGCGATAGCCCCTCGAATGTTAGCTCAACTTCCTGCTGTGGAAATCGAGGCTAGCCAGGCTGAGAGGGGGGGTGGTGCAGACATTGGAAGCTTAGGCTCCGGCAGAATCAACGGCGACCATACGCTCGTATGGGTGTGCCAGTTTTTTAAAATAATCTTCGGCGGTCGCGGCATAGCATTCGCAGGAAACCGCTTCGAGTCCGAGTCGGTCGGTGATATGGATTTTACCACGCGCATAGCGGATCAGCTTTTTGTCACGTAACACACCGGCAGCAATGGTGATGGCGCTTCGTTGTACGCCCAGCATATCGCCCAGATACTGGTGAGTAAAATGAAAATAATCGGCGTGCGATCGGTCATGTGACATCAGCAACCAACGCGCCAGTCGTGCATCGACTTCATGGAAACTGTTGCAAGCAGAAGACTGTGATTGTTGTTTCATCAATACAAAAACATAACGGTTGAGTACCCGGACCAGAGCTGAGTTAATAACCAACTCGTTTTTCAGATGAGGTAAGGTCATACGCAAAGCGGTGCCAGCACCTTGCACTATGCCAAGCAAAAGTGCGGTATCCACACCCAGCGCCAATGTTCCGCCCAACATACCCTCGCTGCCAATCATGCCCACTTCCAGGGCTGGATGTTTGCTGACTATCGTCATCAGCGAGACGAAACCCGTTAGTGGGAAATATACAAAGGGGTAAACTTCGCCAGGTTTGCACAGCACGGTGTCAAAAACCAGATCAACGGGCTCACAGTGTTGCAGAAACCGTGCGCGATCCACTGGCGGTAAGGATGCAATCAGGTGATTTACCACGGGTGGTTTTTGGGTAGACGACACTTGCTTTCTCCTGTTGCAGGTTTATTCAGTGTTGCCGGTGAAATTCTCAACTACTGAGGGTGTGACGGGTGAAAGTGACAACAGCAACTTGATGCAGGTATTCCTTGCATTGACCGTGAACCAGGCCCGCAGCACCGATGGCTAACGGTCAGAATGAGGGTACTGCAGTTGGGGGCCGCGGGTCGGTGCGCTGGGGCACAAAAGGAATTCAGTTGGGTTTTACGGTGGTTTTACGGGTCGGACCAGCGTAACGCTCTGATCTGACATGGTTTTACGGGTCGGACCAGCGTAACGCTCTGATCTGACATATAAAACCCGATTTATTTAGGCTTCAAAATAGCTTAAACAGGCTATTTGCCTATCAAAAACCAGGCCTTAAGAAGAATTGAGAATAGTGCATTGGAGGCGGAGAGGTGATTAGAGATAGGGTTTTTAGGTCTGAATAGTGCCTTTAAGCAATATTTAACGTTTCAGGGCGGATATTATCTTTTTTATATCAACAGGTTACGTTGGTCCGACCCCAGATAGTTGCAGATAGCAGCAGCAGGTTACGTTGGTCCGACCCCAGATAGTTGGTACCCAGATAGTCCTTGGTCCGACCCCAGATAGCGATCAAGGGATGCAATGCAAGGCAAAGTCGGGCGAGGAAGCGCAGTTTACACGCTGGCAAATGAGCATTCCGAACCAGGTTTTAACACCGTAATGCGCTCAGCGCTTTGTGACAGTAGGATCAGGGCGTGACGGTGATCGTCACGGTGTCCGAGTAGACCCCCATCCCAACATCCTGGCCTGCGGGAATTCTGCCAAAAATCGTCGTGGATATTTCAGCCGACCCCTTGTTCGGAACGGCGATCGTCTGGACGAAGGTGTCAATACCGGCGGTGTTTCCCCACACTGAAGTTCGCGCCGCGTCCCGGAACAGGTTATAGCCGAGGAAATCGGCGCCGTTAAGCGTCTGCATCCTGCGGTTCACGACCGAGCCGCTGGTTGCGCTCGGCCCTATCGCAATGGAAACCGTGGACTTCTGCGGACCGCCGGAGCGGCTGCACGTAACCACCAGGGTGCCGCTCGTGTCGAGGCTGACGGGGCTGAACACGTCATAGCCGCCGAATGCCACGTTCCCGACCGCCAGGGAGCAGGTGGTGGCGCAAATGCCCGCGCCGGGAACCAGACACAGCGCCAGCAGCGCGACCGCTTTATTTCGCAAACTCGCAAACATGCAATTCTCCCAGTTCGATCAGCATTTCCTGCGAATCCGGCACCGACAGATCGAATTCGCAATGCCTCCCATCATAGTCGAAGCGGGCGCGGTAGGATCCCGGTTTCAGGTTTTCCAGATAGAGCTCGCCGCCTTTGCCGGTCGGAAAGATTTCGGCCTTGCCGTTCACCGTCACGCTCAGGTCGAGGTACTCGGCCGGCCGCGATTCCGCGCCCACCCTCACGCGCAGATAACCGGTCAGCACCTGCATCCGGCTCACCTCGAAGCGAATCAGGGAACCACTGCGCAGCGGCGGCGAGACGTTTATTTCTTTCTCCCCGATCAGGTATTCGATGGGGATGTCCCGATCGTCGATCGCCACGCGGTTGGCTTGGTACGAGCCGAGATTGGACAGGAATATCCGGCCTTGCGCATCGGTGCGGCCGATCTCCTGCGCGCTGTGGTAGACCCGGACCCCCGGCAGCTTGCCCACCTCGACGATACCGAAGCTGTCGGTCACCGGGCGCAAGAAGGCGACCGTGCCCGCCACGTAGGCGATGCCTCCGCCTATCCCCAGTCGGTAGGCTTGCCGCGAGCCTCCCCCGGCCATGCGCTCCGTGCGTATGTCGGCCGAATAGATGCCGTGGGGGCCATTGTACTGAAGCGAGGGGGCGAGGCTTTGGATTTCTCCCGCCCCGGCTGCTGTGCGATCGCCGGTGATGTGGTAGCCCAGCCCTTCGCCGGTGGGGGTGGTGTTGCCGATCTGGAAGGAATCGCTGGTGGTTCCTCCCCGCCGCTCATGCGAAAAATGCGCCGTGAAATCGCGGTCGGGGCTGTAGGTGAGCGCCACGAAAAAATTGGTCGAGGGTGATGTGCCCGTAACCCGGCCGACCGAGGCCAGCAAGTTCACGGAGCGGGACAGCGTTTTCGAGTAGCCGACGGAGACGGAACGCTGGTCGGCGCCCTGGTACTGCTTGAGGTTGCGATAGTCGATGCTGAAGTTGCCGATAGCGGCGACCTCATAGCCGGCGCTGGCACTGATTTCCGACTGGAGGCGGTCGGCGGTGGCCGGCTGGCCGAGGGTTTCGTATTCCCGTGAATGGTGCCGCAGCGCGAACTGGGTATTGAGGCTGCGCGCCTGAAAGGCGTAGCGGGCCACGCCGGCCCAGCCAGATCCGCCCGGGTTGCTGCCGAACGAAAGCGCAGCCGAGGCGACGCCCCAGCGGTCGGAGCGCAACACCCCGAGCGGCCCGAAATTGAAGCGCCCCTGCTCGGCCTCACCGCGCGCGCCCAGAGTCAGTGCGTCGTTCACGCCGTAGCGGTGGAAGGCGGAGAGCGCCCAGCCGCCGTACTGGTTGCTGAGCACGCCCAGTTGCTGGCGCTGCAAACCGGCGTTGTAGCTGTATTCGTGCAGCCCCGCCCGGAGGCTCTGGTCGGTGAAGTAATACGGGTACTCCAGGCGCTGCTCGCGCCCGAAACGGTCGCGCAGCACCATCGCCACCTCGCGCTGCCCGCCGTAGTAGTTGAGGTTCTTCAGTTCGAACTGGCCCGGCGGCAGCTTCTCGGTGCGAATGCGCACGTCGTCGATGAAAATTTCCGCCTCGGCCGGCGCGGTGACCGCGGCGGTGAAGCCCGCCATCGGTTGTCTGATGAAATACGGATCGATCTGGAAGGATTTGGAAAAACTCACGCCGCCCAGATTCAGCCCGCCGCCGAGATCGCCCGAGGAGGCCGCGAAATCTCCCATGATCAGGCGTTGCATCGTTTCCCGGTTGTCGCGGGTGAGGCTGGTGCCGTAGCGCACATCCTGGCGCTGGTTGCCGCTGTGGCTATGGGTGGATTCGGAACGGAACAGGAAATCGCCGATGCGGACGCCGAGTTCCGTCCCCAGCATCAGCGTTGCGGCGCCGCCGACATTGTCGCCGGACTGGAGTGCGCGGTAGTTGAAGAAGGCGCTGTTGTCGCGGGGCTGGACGACCCGCTGCGGGTGGTCCGGAAGCAGGTCGAGCACATTTTTCGACAGCAGTTCCGCTGGCAACGCCACGGCCAGCGTGAGCTGGCCCTCGTCGAAGCGGATTTCCGTCGCCCGCAGCGCATGCAGCGAGAAGAAACTCTCGCCGTCCACCGCGAGTGTTTTTCCGTAGGGCGGCTGCACCTCCATGGTCTTGAGATCCTCCTCGCGCACCCAATAGTCTCCGTCTCCTGTGGCAACAACGACAAACGCACCCTTCGTTACCCCGTTCAGGGTGATCTCGACGATGAAGGGCTCCGTAGCCAAAACCGATTCCCGGCAATGCGCCGCACCCGCAGCGAGCGCGAGCAGCAGGCCGCAAGCCAGCGCGGCAACTGTTTTGCGCCAGCCCCCCCCCCCCGCGCCCCGCGGCTCGCCCGCTAAAGAGCGCACATGGCGGCGGTAACGTCCAATGCGCCCTTGAGCTCGAACTCATCCGTTTTTGCCGTGACATCGATACGCTTGAGTTCCCCACATGTCTCCTGCAGCACGGGGATGGCGTGCTCGCGCACGGCGCCCGCCAGCAAATACCAGCCCGGCACCTCCTTGGAGTAGGCGTCACCGGACGCGGCCGTGATGGTGTTGATGACGAAGTGCGCATTGCCCGTGTTACGCACGGTCACGCGCAGCACGCCCTGCGCCATTTCGATTTTTTCGATTTCACCGCGCGCTTCCACCTTCATCGGCTTGAGGAAGATGGGCACCCCGAAGCGCACCCTGATCGCCACGCGCGCTCCCGACGCCTCTCCCGGCGGCCCGGGCAGTTCTTCGACGAACAGGCGGTAAGTCTTTTCCTGCGCGGTGGCCGGGATGCGCAAGCCGACGCGCACCAGCTTCTGCTCGCTCTTGTCGAGGATCATCAGTTTCGGGAAGTAGATGAGGTCTTCGCTCTCGTGGTATTCGTCCTTGCCCGTCGCATCCTGCGTCCACTCGAACAGGCGGAGCTGTACGCGCAGAGCCTCGCTGTCGTCGTTCGAGACCGTGATCGCCCCGGTCTTGGCGTTGCGGTCGAGTTCGACCCGGATCGGGGACACGCCGAAATTGCCCGCTGCCACGGGCAGCGCCAGCAGGGCGAGACCGCAACAAAAGATGCGTGCCAAACGTTGCAAGGCGGTCTTGCCGGGCAAAGCGGAATCCGGCGGCACCGCAATTCTGTTCATGTGGGCATCCTCAAGGCCAGCAAGAAACCGGCTCGCGTTTGTAACAGGCGAGCCGGTTTATGTCACGCTGTGCTGTCGCCAGCCCGCGGAACTTACGGGGTGATGGTCAGCGTCACGGTATCGGCATAGTTGCCCTCGGACGCATCGAGAAAGTCGGCATTGAGCACTGTCGACGCGATGTCCATGGTAATCGGCGTGTTCTTGCCGGTACCCGAGCCGCCTATCGTGTAGCTGAACGAGTAGGGGATGTACTCGGCCAACGAGGCGTGCTTCATGCGCTGGGCGCCCTCGCTGGCGTTCACTCCGTCGTTGTCAGTGATGCCCCATGTCGCGTTCTTGGTGCACCAGAACGTGGGTTGGGTCACGGTGCCCGTGACATCACCGGGGGTCCCCGGGTTGAGGTCGCCAAACGCAACCACGCCGTTGCTGACGTTAAACGCGCAATGGCCGATGACCTTCGCGGAAACCGCAACTGACGCGGTGTCGGCCAGCGCACCTGTGCTACCGATGATACCGGTCGCACACAGTGCAACCATCGCCATCGAGAGCTTGTTTTTCATTATTGATTTCATGGTAATTCTCCTTCATATATGTGATTAAAGCCGTTTACAAAACTCGCAGATGATTACGGATTACAGCATTTAGGCGTGCCGCGCACTCAGTAAATGCGATGTATTCCTGTTTTAAAAGCAACGTGAAATCCGCAGGTACAGATCCGGTCGGATTGTTTACTTGCATTATCTCCCCCTAACAGTATTCTCAGTGGAGCAGAATGCCCATTATTAACGGGCTGACAATGGGATCTGCGAGTTCCCATAAGCTTCAAGTTGTTGGAGTCCGTTCCATAAAGACTGGTGAAGTGTCATCCTGGAAACAACACTTGCTTTTGAAACGCGCACTTAGCGCGCATGTCTGAGCCTGCAACAGGAAAGCCCGGATGTCAATAAATAGGCCTGCTTTTGCAGGGCTAATTTGTTCTACCCGTCCAGCCTATGCGACTACTGGATTTAGTCAGCAATTCTCATTATGACCCATTATGTAGGGGAATAGCAGGGTAACAGGGTAAATTTGCCCTCCCTTTCTGCAACCCAGTACAATAACCTATCAAGCTGGACATTGTCAAATATTTCGGTTTTACGGGCGGTTTTACGGGTCGGACCAGCGTAACGCTCTGATCCGACAGATAAAATCCGGGCGGTTTTACGGGTCGGACCAGCGTAACGCTCTGATCCGACAGATAAAATCCGATTTATTTAGGCTTCAAAATAGCTTAAACAGGCTATTTGCCTATCAAAAACCAGGCCTTAAGAAGAATTGAGAATATTGCATTG
>NZ_JANLGY010000019.1 GCF_024653915.1 Sulfuricaulis sp.
TTTCCTGGGGATTCTGGGTAAAGTCATCAAACAGTGTCACTGGCTATGCCACGCCTACTGTCTGATGGACAATCACTACCACCTCCTGATCGAGACCCCGGACGCCAATCTGTCGGTCGGCATGCGCCAGCTCAACGGCACCTACACCCAAACCTTCAACCGCCGCCACGGACGGGTCGGGCACGTGTTACAGGGACGCTTCAAGGCGATTCTCGTGGACAAGGACAGCTATCTCCTGGAACTCTCGCGCTATATCGTGCTTAACCCGGTGCGCGCCAAGATGGTCAAACAACCTAACAACCATGCCTGGTCGAGCTATCGCGCCACCGCGGGGTTGTCCGGTGCCCCCGAATTACTGACCCGCGATGGGCTTCTCGGTCAATTCGGTCGGCAACGCCGCACCGCCGAGAAGCGTTACCGGCAATTCGTCGCCGAGGGTATCGGCCAGCCGTCTCCTTGGGACCGGCTCACCGGGCAGATTCTGCTGGGGTCCGAAGCGTTTGTGAAGAAAATGGCGCGCAAATTCAAAGAATCCGAAACTCTCGCCGAAATCCCGCGCCGCCAACGGTTCGCGGCGCGCCCCAGCCTCAAGACCCTGTTCCCGGAGGGCGTCTTCAAGGACAAGGTGGCGCGTGATCGAGTAATACGCCAGGCTCATCGTGAATATGGGTACTCACTATCGGATATCGGCCGGAAACTGGAGTTGCATTACACCACGATCAGTAAAGTCGTAAATCGGGGTGGGGCGTGATGCATGTACTTATATTTCTAGACCTGACCTTATCTCCCCTGCTATCTCCACTAGAAATAAATGTCGCGCTACTACGTTCGCCTGGAGATAAATAATTATTTTCCGCCGCTGAACCCCTGTTGCCGCCAGGCTTCGTAAACCACCACCGCCACGGCATTGGAAAGATTTAAACTGCGATTGTTGGGCAGGAGCGGCAACCGCAGTTTGTGTTCTTCCGGAAGTGAATCCAGCAACTCCTGGGGTATACCTCGCGTTTCAGGGCCGAAAAGCAGGGCGTCATTTTCCTTGTATTGTGTTTCTGTATAGAGTCGGCGCGCCCGGGTCGAGAAGGCAAACAGGCGCGGAGGATCTGCGCTTTTGAGAAATGTTTCTAGATCCGGATGAGTCCTTACCTCGGCCCATTCGCGGTAATCCAGTCCCGCGCGCCGCAATTCCTTGTCCTCCAGCCGGAAGCCGAGCGGTTCGATCAGGTGCAGACGCGCGCCGGTATTGGCGCACAAACGCATGATGTTGCCGGTGTTAGGCGGAATCTCGGGTTGATAGAGCACGACATGAAACATGTTTCTGCCGCCTATGGTGCGGGTATTAAGGTGGTGTTCCTTCCCGGATTGTATATAAGTAGGTAAGGAACACGCAGCCCCGTAATTGCCCGTTCAAGGAGGAACACAACGGTGATCAGAAAAAAAACATCCAATTTGCCTGCGGTCCATGCCAGTTCATTACTGTTCATCTGCGCGCTACTTCCGGCTCTGCTGTTCAAGGGACCGCAAATCGAATTCTTTGCCGTAACCCAGATTGTGCTAGTGATCTGGCTCGGCTGGATTTTCATGCATTCTCATGAATCAGGCCTGCGCATTCCCAAGACAGCGCTGGCGCTGTGTCTTACCCTGTTCTGGTTGTGGCTTGCACTGTCTATTGCCTGGAGTCTGGCCCCCAGCATCAGCGTGATCAATTTCTGGTGGGTCGGGAGCTTGGTGTTGGTGTTCTGGCTTTATATCCTGACGCCGAACCGGGATGCTTTATGGTCGCATGTGGCTGCCATTCTGTTGGTGATAGGAACAGTGCTGGCGTTGATGGGGATTTATCAGGTGCTGGTGCTGGAACAGCACGCACGGTCTGTTTTCGAGACGCGTAACACACACGCGGCATTTCTCAATCTCGTGGCGCTGCCGGCCTCGGCGTATTTTCTGCGCATGAACTTGGGTAAGGAGATAACCCGCCATCAAATCGTCATGCTGGGGGCGGTCCTGTTTGTTCTGTTTTTATCCATTTTTTTAACCGCAAGCCGGGGCGCGACGCTGAGTCTTGCCATCAGTCTGAGTCTGCTGGCTGCACTGACGATGCGGTATGTCCCAAAACGCGCAGTCTTTCTGCTGTTCGGTTTACTGGTGTTGGCCTATCTGGTGACGAAGATATCGCATGGGGAGCTGGGAGCCCGCCTCCCCCAGCTGGTGCAGGATTCGGCACGTCGCATAATCTGGGAATCTTCCTGGAACCTGTTGCAGGCTTCGCCTTGGCAGGGCATCGGCCTCGGACTTTTTTATCTGGCTTATCCCGCGTACCGAAATCCATTAGATAGTTCCGGTGGCTTCTTCGCCCACAACGATTATCTCCAGATTTGGATTGAAACCGGACTACCCGGTTTGATTCTTCTGTTGTCAATACTGGTTGCAGCGACATGGCTATTCGCTCGCGCCGTGCGCAAGACGAACATGAGTGGTGATACCCGCATCGAAATGACTGGTCTTTTTTGCGGGCTTCTGGCCGTGGCCGGTCACAGCGTGGTGGATTTCAATCTCTATATCCTGTCCATCATGATGACTTCGGGCCTGGTAATGGCGCGCTTTCATGAGCTGGCGACCCGAGGGCTGAAGGTATCTTCATGGCATCTGCGCCCTTCCCGCTTTGTCGGTAAGCAGGCATACCCGCTGATCGTTGTGCTGCTTGTTCTTCTGCCTGTTCTCTACTTTATTGCTTTGGGAATGGCCAACTCCTATTACGACAAGGCGCTCTCGTTGGCGCGGGAAGGAAAACTGCAGGAGGCTGACAAGAGCCTCGCCAACGCACAGCACCTGACTTCCTCGGACGATCGCATGCTGATCGCGCATGCTGATTTATACCGACATGCCATCGCTTTGCTTCCGCCGGGACCGGATGACGGAAAAAAATCACTTTATGATGATGCTGTGCGGTTTCTGGATCGGGCGCAGCAGGCCAATTCCCTGCGAGGATTGACGTTTGTTATCCGCGGCCGGCTCTACCAGCAAAACCCGGCGCTCGCGGGCGAGAACATGCACGAGCTCGCCGCCGAATCCTTCCAGCGTGCCTTGGCCCTGAACCCCCGGCTGTTCCAGGGGCGCATGGATTATGTCTCCTTGTTGTTACAAGCCGGTAAGAAAGAGGAAGCGCTTCAAAGCCTGGATGAAGGTGTCAAACACGACTATTTCAACGGACCAGAGCTGATTCCTTTCTATTCACTGACCGCCAAACTCAGACGGGAGGCTGGAAGACTGGAGGAGGCCGGAATCCTCGAAGACAGGGTCAGGGAGTTGGAGAAAATGACCACGGCCGGTTATTACCTCCGCGGATACTGAAAAACCGGAAACCGCGATTTTCCTTTACCGGCCTGAAAGATGGCTTGGTATTTGCTAGAGATACAAGGGTATTGAGGCCCCCGCCTGGAATCGGGAGGGCCAGGCTTTGCGCTGGTCGATAACCGGGAACGCCGGTTTTTTCGACTATAGTGGAGTTAAGTTCATTATTTTCAGCATATTAGGCCGCCTGTTTTATATCCTGGATGAGGGCGGCCCCGACGGGGAATCGTGATGGCAACCATAACCGAAATGAAGCCTAAAAAGATTCGCATCGGCGACCTGCTGATTGCGAACAAGATCATTTCGGAAGAGCAGCTCAAGTCCGCCCTGGCTGACCAGAAAAAGAGTGGCCGCAAGCTGGGCCGCGTGCTGGTCGAGAATGGTTTTCTCTCGGAGGATCAGCTTCTCACTTTCCTCTCGCAGCAGCTCAACATTCCTTATATCGATCTGCGGCGTTATCACTACAAACCCGAAGTCGTCCGCCTGATTCCCGAGACGCACGCCCGGCGTTTCCGTGCCATTGCGCTGGAAGACAGCCGCGAGAGCCTGCTGGTGGGCATGGCTGACCCAACCGATATTTTCGCCTACGACGAGCTGTCGCGCGTGCTGCGCCGCCCGTTGCGTTTCGCGGTGGTCAAGGAATCCGAACTGCTCAAGACCATTGACCGCGTTTATCGGCGCACGGAAGAGATCAGCGATCTGGCACAGGAACTCCAGCAGGAGTTGACCGCCCAGGGTGGTGTGGATTTGGCGGCGCTGGCCGAGGCCGAAGGCCTAACCGATGCCCCGGTCGTCAAGCTTTTGCAAAGCATGTTCGAGGACGCGGTGCAGGTGAATGCCTCGGACATTCACATCGAGCCGGACGAGAAGGAGCTGCGCATTCGTTTCCGCCTCGACGGCGTATTGCGGGTGCAGACCATTGCGGACCGGCGCATTGCCAATGCGCTGGTGTCACGCGTGAAGCTGATGGCGAATCTGGATATCTCGGAGAAGCGTCTGCCGCAGGACGGTCGCACTAACGTTCGTATCCGTGACAAGAGCATCGATGTGCGCGTATCGACCCTGCCGGTTCAGTTCGGTGAGTCTGTGGTGATGCGCTTGCTGAATCCGTTCAGTGGTGTGCTCAGCCTGGAGCAGGTGGGCATGCCGAAAAATATCCTTGAGCGTTTCCGCCGGTTGATTCACAACCCCAACGGCATGGTGCTCGTGACGGGCCCGACGGGTAGCGGCAAAACGACGACGCTGTATGCGGCACTCAAGGAACTGAATAAACCTGAATACAAGATACTGACGGTCGAGGATCCGGTGGAATACCGCCTGCCCGGCATTAACCAGGTCCAGGTCAATACCCGGATTGAGCTGACCTTCGCCCGTGTGCTGCGGTCCATGCTGCGCCAGGACCCGGACATTGTTCTGGTGGGTGAAATGCGTGACCAGGAGACGGCGGAAATCGGTCTGCGCGCCGCCATGACCGGCCACCTCGTACTTTCAACTTTGCATACCAATGACGCGGTTTCGACGGCGATGCGCCTTACCGACATGGGGGTGCAACCTTTCATGGTCGCGGCTTCGCTGCGCGGCATTATTTCGCAGCGGTTGTTGCGACGCATTTGTGAATCCTGTGCCGAGCCCCATGAATTATCGGCGGGGCAAATGGCCATCGTTCGGGCCGAGGCCGGTGACAAGGCGGACCAGCTCAAATTCAAGCGTGGACGCGGGTGCAGCCACTGCAACGGTACCGGTTACTCGGGCCGTATAGGCGTTTTTGAATATCTGGAGATGGATGCCGCATTAGTGGGTGCCCTGCACGAGAAAGATCCTGGAAAATTCGAAGCGGCCGCTAAACAACAGGCCGGGTTCCAGACACTGCGTCGCTGCGCCATCATCCTCGCTGCGCAGGGCCAGACCACCATGGATCAGGTGATGCGCGCCACCTTCTCGATGGAAGAATAGTCCTATGTCGAGACTAACCCTAAAGTAGGGCTACATTCATGGCGTTATTTCATTACAAGGGACGCAATCAGCGCGGTGAAGCGGTTCGGGGACATCTCGAGGCGGCTTCATCGGATGCCGTCGCGGCGCAGCTGATGAACAGCGGTGTCATTCCGATTGACATCGGTGTTGCCCAGGTGCGTGAGGATATTCTTGGTGCGCTCAAAGCGCGCCTGGCTGCGAGTACGCCCATCACCCTGACGGACCTGTCGTTATTCAGTCGCCAGATGTACACCCTGCTCAAGGCCGGTGTGCCCATCATGCAGGCGCTGCGGGGGTTGCGCGAATCCACTCAGAACCCCGCGTTGGCCAAGGTGATCATTGGCATTAGCGAAAGCCTCGACACGGGTCTCGATCTTACCAGCGCGATGCGTCGACATCCGCAGGTGTTCTCATCGCTGTACGTGAACATGGTCCAAGTGGGCGAGACCACGGGCAGTTTGCAGGAAGTTTTCCTGCAAATGACGGTTTATCTGGAGCGCGAAAAAGACACCCGCGACCGCATCAAGTCGGCGACGCGTTACCCCATTTTCGTTGTCGCTGCTATTTTCATTGCGATGTTCATTATCAATCTCTTTGTCATTCCGACCTTTGCCAAAGTGTACGCCGGATTCAAAATCGAACTTCCGTGGGCAACCAAGATTCTTATTGCTTCGTCCAACTTCACCGTGGCTTATTGGCCGGTGATTTTGATGACGATCATCACGGCTATATTCGCTATTCGCTACTATATCCGCACCCCTGAAGGCCGTTATCGCTGGCACAAGATGAAACTTGATATTCCGGTGGTCGGCAAGGTGATTTACAAGGCGACGCTGGGGCGGTTTTCCCGGGCGTTGGCGGTGATGATGAAGTCCGGCGTGCCGCTGGTGCAGGGCATGACGGTCGTCAGTCGCGCCGTGGACAACGATTACATCAGCGAACGCATCGTGCAGATGCGCGATGGCGTTGAGCGCGGGGAGACCATTTCTCGCACGGCCGCGGCCACCGGCATGTTCCCGTCGCTGGTGATCCAGATGATTTCCGTGGGCGAGGACACCGGTTCGGTGGACGAGCTTATGTTCAACGTGGCGGATTATTACGACCGCGAGGTGGATTACGACATCACCAACCTGAGTACCGCCCTCCAGCCGATTCTGATCGTGTTCCTGTCCATCATGGTGTTCATTTTGGCGCTGGGCGTGTTCCTGCCAATGTGGGACCTGGTCCAGGTGGCGCGCAAAGGCTAGCCATAATGCGGCATATGGCCGGTCCTCAGAAACTGGACAAGCCCGGAATCCTAACCTACTGTTTTTATAGGCTGCCATGCTTCATCAGGAAGGAACAGACAGTGAGCCGGAAAAGCCAGGACCCGAAGGGTCGGGGGTGCATAAGGCATTGTAACGGCGGCTTTTCCCTGCTGGAACTGGTCATCGTGATCGTGATCATTTCGGTGCTGCTGGTGTTGGCTATTTCGCGTTTGCTGGCCCTGATGGTGGATGCAGAAAGGGTAACGATGGAAACCGTGGCCGGGACATTACGCAGCGCTATTGGCATGAAGGTTGCAGAAAGTATTGTGAAATCGAAGGTTAAGGATCTTCCGGCCTTCGAGGGCAGCAACCCGATGGCCCTGCTGGCGGAAACGCCGCACAACTATCTGGGCGAGCTGGACGGGGTCGACCCGGCGAAGCTCGAGGACGGCAACTGGTATTTCGACAAGCGTGACAAGACGCTGGTCTATCTGGTCCGCAACAAGGGTTTTTTTGTCGGCGGCCAGGCCAACCCTCCCCGCGCGAGGTTCGCCGTGAGGTTGGTCTATAGTGACAGGAACGGGAACGGTGTATTTGATCAGGGCAAAGATGCGATTGAAGGTATGCGCCTGAATCCCGTGGAAAAGTATTCCTGGTCCCGGAACTGAAACCGGGACGGAGCGGTGAAGGCAGCGGGTGATTAACCGGCCGCCAGAATGCAGTAAAGCAATTTTATTTGTGACTCAGGAGAAAAGTATGTCTAAACAGCAAAGCGGTTTCACTCTCGTCGAATTGGTCATCGTCATTGTTATCCTCGGCCTGTTGGCGGCCACGGCCCTGCCGCGGTTCATCAATATCACCGCAGATGCGCGTGAAGCAAGTGTTAATGGTGTTGCAGGTGGTCTGCGTTCGGCTGCCTCACTCGCCCGGGCGCAATGGCTGGTTACCGGCAGCAGCGGTGCCACGTCAGTTAACATGGACGGCACGACCGTCATTGTCACCACATCCGGC